>JAUSDH010000198.1 GCA_030650655.1 Candidatus Brocadiaceae bacterium | reverse complement strand
AAATATTCCCACGATTTAGGCCCATCACCATGGAGAATATGATAACCATTCCATGCCTCTTGATAAACATCCATGGTATCTCCATGGGGTGGAACTACACTATAATCCTTAAGCCGCAAAGTAGCACCAAGAATAACAATGAGAATCAAGGCAACTATAGACCAATTTTGGTTTACATACGCAAAGTATTCATAAATGCGATTTTTTATTACATTTCTAAATACGAGAAAGAAACTAAGACAAATAGATAGGGATGCAATAATAAATCCTATTGCACACCACACTTTAGCGCTACCAAAGACCCCTATGTCCTCGGCAGGCATTAAATACCGTGAAGAAATGTTCGAAAGCTTGCTATCACCCGGCTTTTGCCAAAACAAATTTAGGGTAGCGTACTTTGCCTGATTAAAATAATTGATTTGGATAGGTTTCCATCCCTTTTTTAAATGAATTTGTACTTCAGAATCACCTCCAGTACGGTATTTTAAAACAGCTTGTGCATCTATAAATAAAAGCACATTATTACCATTCGTGTTAACTTTAAATGTATACTCGCCGTCTTTTGGTATCCAAATAGATCCCCTCCAAAGGATGTTATAGTTGGGAATATCTGGGGGAGGTTCAAAACGGTAATTATCCCAATAGTTCACATAATATGTCCTGAGTATTCCGTAATTATTAAATGATAGGGTGGGATCGTTTTTTCTGAATACGACATAAGATTTATTAATGGTGTCATTGGGTTCAATTTTCAAAGTATAAGGTGTCGTGATATCGATCGTGTGTAAATCCTGGGTTGTTGTTTCCTGGTAGAATTGAGAGGTAGGGATTAATGTTCCGTCTACATCTGAATACTTCCACTTGAGGTATAACACAGCACCGCCACCCTGATCAAAGTATGTTAAATGAAACCGATAAAACCCAGGCTCAAGGAATAGCATTTGTGTTTTTTCTTCAAGCCCGTGAGTCCCACCATTATCGACGATCAGCTTACCATTGAGGAACAGTGCTGATCCATCGTCGGAGCCTAATATAAAGGTATAATTTCGGCGATGCTGTATTTTTAAAAAACCATCCCATTCAATGGTAAAGGGAGATTGGTAAGATTTATTATCATCAGAATGCCATTCAATATTTATTGGCATTTTTTCTGTTGTTTCTTCTATGAGAGAACCTTTTGGGTTTCCTTCATAAATCCTTTTTTTGAGGCAGGGATGTGTTTCTGATAAAGATATATCAATCGGGCGAAGGGGTATATTTTCTTCTTCGGGAAGATACAGGTAGTATCCAGTCAATCCATGACTGGGCAACAATAGTTTGATGCCTGTGTATATGCCTCCTATTAACAGGATAATGAGAAGGGTTATTAAGAGGCCTTTTGATTTTGAGAATGGTGAGTTATAGATTTACGATATACCTCTAGATAGCAAAGGCAATTTAAATTCACTATTGTTATTCAAAACAATGTTAATATAATATATATTGTTTGTAAATAATCAAACGATTTATATGGCTTTGTAGAAAAATATATGCACACGAAACCAGAAATATTAGCCTTGCTTAAAGCATTTTTTGAGGAATCGGCGCCGGTTTATAAAATTGAAATGGCATTTCTCTATGGCTCATGGGCGCGGGGGCTCCCTAAAAGTTTTTCCGATGTAGACATTGCTATTGTATTTTCGGAAGAACCCGGTACTGAGGATGAAGCATTTACGATCATAACAGATATATCTCTTGTTCTTGGCAAGAGATTGAAATTAGATGTGAATGTTCTCCCAATCTATTCTGATTTCAGGAAGCCCATGCTTTATTACAATGCCATTGTATTGGGTATGCCTGTTTTTATTGGAAACCAGGATAGGTATACCTCCTTAAGAAATCAAGCGATATTCCAAATGGAAGATTTTACTCTTTTTGGTACCAAGTGGCAATTAGAGATTGCGAAGAAGAACCTGGAGGATATAAAACATGCCTGAATTTAATTATGCCAGAGGCAGGATCGAGGAATCTCTTCAATTTATTACGGGGGAAATTAAGGAATTTGAGTCGGAATACGCTAGTAAGAAGTTTAATAATTATCAAGAGGACAAAAAATTACAAAAATTAATGGATAAAACCGTCGAGAACATTCTCACAGCCTTAATAGAAGTTTGCGGAACGGTGCTTGTACAAGAAGGTATAGGAGTGGAAAATTACGGAGAAGCGCTTGCTTTGTGTAGCAAACTTCTCGGATTATCTACAGGAGAACAGGAATGTTTATCAAAACTGGCCGTTCAAAGAAATCGCCTTGCACATAGGTATCTCAACTTCCGATGGCAGGCAATAAAAACGTATGTTGATAGTAAAGACATTATACTGAAAATAATTGATTCGATTTTAAAAAGAGAAAAAGAAAAAGTTTAGAATAAGGTATCCATGACGTTAGTCGTTTCATTTATTATTATTTCAATTATAACAGGGTTTATACTTACCTATTTTCTATCAGCAAGGTATTCAATCTTTGAAAGGGTTGCGTATGGAACGGTTATTGGGTTAGGATTGCACACATGGATTGTTTATCTATTCTCATTACTGTGGGGACTTTCTGGTAAAAGCATATACATCTCTGCTGCCTTACTTGTAGCGGTTAGCTCCGTAATTTTAATATCCAAATGGTCAACTTTCAAAGAAAAGATCACCACTGAAACAATTGATATAAAAACCGATTTCCTTCTGAACAAGATATCCTATTTTGCCCATATTGCAGTGTTTTCGTTCTTCACTACAATATTCTGGCGGTTGTTTTACAGAACAATCATCTGGAAGAAGGATGGGATGTATGTCGGTTTAACAAATAATTACGGCGACCTGCCGCTGCATCTGGCATATATTACCTCTTTCGTGTGGGGAAATAACATACCTCCTCAGGATCCGTCGTTTGCGGGTGAGAAACTGGTCTATCCCTTCCTAGCCGATTTTCTATCTGCCGTCTTTCTTAAGCTAGGTTTAGATTTTAGAGACATGCTGTTTATTCCCGGTCTTCTCTTAACCGTTGCTTTTTATTGTATACTCTATTACTTTACCTATCGTCTAACGAAAAGAAGATTTGCTGCGATAATTTCTGTATTTATCTTTTTTTTTACCGGAGGGTTTGGCTTTTATTACTTCTTCCAGGACCTTTCACATACTTCAGGTAGTTTCTGGTCGTTTCTCACACACTTACCAAGAGATTACACAAAAATAGAACCACTTAATTATTACTGGATTACGCCATTAACATGTCTCAACGTGCCACAGCGCGCACTTCTCTTTGGTTTCCCTATTACAATGTTAATCTTTACCCTTCTTTATACGGGCATCGAACATAAAAAGTGGAGAGAATTTCTCTTTGCAGGAGTTCTTGCCGGCGTACTGCCGTTCTTCCACTCACACAGTTTCCTGGCCGTGCTGATGGTCACCATACCATTAGGACTTATATTTTGGGACTGGCGCAAGTGGTTTCTGTTTTTTATGCCTGCCTTTATCCTGTCGTTACCGCAGGTGCTCTATCTTTCCGGACACGTGGGCGGTGGAAGTTTTTTCAAATCCAATTTTGGATGGATGGCGGGTAAGGAAAATTTTCTGTGGTTCTGGCTAAAGAATACGAGTCTTTTTTGGCCAGTGCTTATCGGTGGATTTGTAGTCATTTTTGTCAGGAAGAATGGCCGTTCGCCCCTACGGTTGGGATTTTATGTACTGCCATTTTTAATACTTTTTCTACTGCCAAATCTGATACTTTTTGCACCGTGGAATTGGGATAATATAAAAATATTAATCTATTGGTTTCTCGGTGTTACACCAATAGCGGCGTTTGCTATGACTTGCTTATATGAAAGCAGGCGGTACAAAATTCTTTCAAGAATAGGCTTTTTCATAATTATGGTTTTTTTAACCATTTCAGGGGCAATTGATATTTTTAAGTATGCAATAGCGCCTGTTGGCGGCTCAAAGGAATTTTCTGTAGAGGAAATAGAACTTGCAAAACGTATCTCTATGGAAACTCCCGCAGAAGCACTATTCTTAAATGCGCCTGTCCATAACCACCTTGTGTTTTTGTCTGGGAGAAAGACATTGATGGGTTTCCCTGGCCATATATGGAGTCACGGTTATCAAGGGTCTTATCAAAGGGAACAGGATGTAAAAATAATGCTGAAAGGCGAACCAAACGCAAAATCACTCATAGATAAATACAAGCCAAGCTACGTAACGATTGGTCCACACGAAAAGCGGATTGGTGCAATCAGTAAATTTTTTGATGCAAACTTTACCCGTGTTATAACAACGAAAAGCTATAAAGTTTACGACCTTACCCAAAAAAAGGATTCCCTTGCCTTATCAAATGAATATTCTACCGTAACTAATAAGCAAGATTTGACTGACAAAACATACGGTTTATGTGTTTGGTATTACGATAATGCCAATTGGCAAGACGAGTCTGTTTTTCAAGATGTTAATGAACATATAGGATTCAATTGGTCGAACGAAGATGAAAAGCCGGTGTCAAGCCCTTTTAGCGCTCTATGGAAAGGTTTTATCGATATTAACACGCCGGGTAAGTATACATTCAAGTTAACCTCAGATGATGGCTCATGGCTTTACATAAATGATATTTTGGTGGTAGACAACGGTGGCAACCATGCGATGAAATCTGTAACAGGTATGGTTAATTTAGAACCCGGCAAACACAAAATAATGATCAAATATTTTGATGCCGGAGGCGGGGCGATGCTCAGCCTGTTGTGGTTGCCACCGAATGGCAGAGAATCAAAGATACCGGTAGACAGATTAATGGTAAAGGACTAGCGTGATATAGACGCAGGCCAATAAAAACGTTTGGAACCACAGATTTCGCAGATTACACAGATTTATGGCAATGCGATCCCGCAGATCGTTTCTATTTTTATCTGTGAAATCTGTGCAATCTGTGGTTCCCATAGGCATCTTAAATACTTAACTTATTTATAAAGCTGAATTGCGAATAAAGATTTTTAAAGATAAAAAGGGGGAAAATGTTCCATGTCAATGGAATCTAGAGAAGAACAGCATAAGCTGAGAATTCAATTACTCATCGCTTTTTTTGTGCCCATTTTCATTGCATCATTAATTCGTTTTTGGGACGTTGGCCTCAGACCTCTTCATTCGGACGAGGGGGTAAATAGTTTTTTCTTGTTGAATTTATATAATAATAATTATTACCACTATGATCCCTCCAATTATCACGGACCATTCCTCTATTATATTGGATTAATTCCTTTTTATATTCTCGGTATCTCAGATTTTTCATTCAGGCTTATGCCGATACTGTTTGGCATTATGGTGGTTGCATTGTTGTATCCTTTACGAAGAAGAATCGGCAAAATGGGTTTACTGACAACGGGATTGCTTATTGCCATTTCTCCGGCAAATTCTTTTTTTTCGAGGGATACCATCCATGAAACCTATTTCGTCTTCTTTTCACTCGCCGTTGTTGTCTCCTTTTTTCTTTACTCTGAAACGAGGAAATCAAGGTATATCTATTTTGCAGCGGCAAGTATTGCAAGCGTTGTTACCATAAAAGAAACATATATCATTACCTTTATCATTTATGCAATATCTTTAGCAATTGCATATTTGTACGAGATGGTTTCCTTATCAAAGGGTTCACGATTACCCTACTTTAAAGGGATATTCAGCGCCTTTGCGAGTGATTGCAGGAAATATAAATATGCCATTGTCATCAGTGTGGGAATATTCCTGCTTATCAATTTTCTGTTTTATTCCTCTTTTCTTACCTATTATAAAGGTATCCATGGTATTTTGACCACCCTTGCGATATGGTCGAAAACGGGCATGCACGACAAAGGCGGCCATGCCAAGCCTTTTATTTATTATTTTAAGGTGCTGTATAAGTTTGAACTTCCTATTCTTGTGCTTGGAATCGCTGGATTTTATTATGCATTCCGGCGCAGGAACAAATTCACCGTATTCGTTTCACTATGGGCAATTCTTGTCTACATCATTTATTCCTTAATACCATACAAGACGCCGTGGTTGATTTTGAACATCATACTTCCATTCTCCATTCTGGCCGGGATTTTTGTAAATGGCATATTTGGAATACTAAAAAAAAGATGGCACTACGCCATTTTTTATCCAATCTATATCTGTATTTTTGGTTTCATTTGTTATCAGTCCATTATGTTAAATTTTATAAATTACGACGATGAACGATACGAACTTGTTTATGTTCAGACCAAACGAGATGTTTTTAATTTATTAGACAGAATGAAATCACTCTCAAACTCTTGTGGCAAGAATATGGAAATCAATATTGTTTCTAAAGAATATTGGCCATTACCCTGGTATTTCAGAGAGTATAAAAATGCAAAGTTCTGGGGCAACGTTATTGATAATCCCAATGCCCCAGTTATCCTGGTTGATAAGAGTGGAGAAAACAAACTAAAGGAAAAATTAAAGGGAAACTACAAGAAAGAGCGGTTTGTATTCCGACCGGGTGTATGGCTTGTAGCTTATATACAAGAAGGTCTGTATAACGCCGTATATGGTAAAGAAGCGGAGTCAAAGGCTGCAGCACTGCCAATTACCAAAGTCTCAAAGGATGAACTAGAATCAGGTTTATCAGGGAAATATTATTACAACATTGAATGTATAGGAACACCTTTTTTATCCAAGGTGGAAAATAAGGCTATTTCCTTTACCTATAATGATGAAACACAAAAACCCTACAGATCTCCCTTTGGTATTGAGTGGGAAGGATATCTACACATAACACAAAAGGGAGTCTATCAATTTGCGACAAAATCGGATGATGGTTCCGTTGTTTATATCGATGGGAACCTGGTCGTAGACAATGACGACCTTCATGCAATGCGGCATATTTCCGGGGTTGTGTCCCTTGACGAGGGATTCCGTCATGTCAGAGTTAAATATTTCGACGGAGGAGGAGGGGCCGTTATGGAATTTTTATGGACGCCGCCTGGTGGAAGCGAAGCGCTTGTTCCGGTTCATGTCCTATTTCATAAAAAATGACATCACTTATAATCGCCTTTTAAATCTTTAATTTTTATTCCTATCAGGTCTTTGAACATTTGAAGGGAGTGTTTTATAGGGCTGACCTTACTTAATGTAGAGTTTTCCCAGCGAATAGGGATTTCCTTGATCTTGAAATTATACTTTCGTGATAAATAAAGAGCTTCCACATCAAATGAAAATCCATCGATTTTACATTTGCTAAAAATCGTTTTAACTGCCTCTCTTTTGAATCCTTTAAATCCGCACTGTGTGTCAATTATCCCTTTCAGCAAAACCATATTTACCATGAAATTAAATATCTTCCCCATCTTTTCCCTGTACCACGGTTGATGAACAATAATATCTGCGCCGGGCATACTCCTTGATCCGATGACCACATCGTAACCATTTAGAAGGTACGGCAGGCATTTGTCTATTTCCTCAATAGGGGTGGAAAGGTCTGCATCAGTAAAGAAAGCGTATTCACCCCGTGCGGACAACATGCCTTTTCGCACTGAATAACCTTTGCCGATGTTCTGTTCATTTGTCAAAATGACCAAGTGGTTGTTTGAACTTGCAAAATTCTTTATCATTTGTAAGGTGTTATCCGTAGAGCCATCATCCACTATAATAATTTCGCAAGGAAAGTCTTTTGCGGAGAGATACGCACAAATCTTGCGAAGGGTAGGTAATAACCTTTTCTCCTCGTTATAGGCAGGAATTATTACTGATAGGAAACATTCTTTCATGTATACTTTTTTTCGTTTCTGACACAGATGAACACAAATTACCTTGATTTAAAACATGAAAAGACAAAATTATTATCTGAGGTATCTGTAAAATCTGCGTCCTAATTAATCAAATTAAAATCGTAGATCGTTTACACTAAGGATTGCCGTTAGCATAGAGATTACAATTACACCGATGACAGCACCCATGAGCAATATAAGTAAGGGTTCTACCATAGTTACCAGTCGCTTCATTCGCTGTTCCGTGTCGGCATCAAAATTATCTGCAACTTTAAGGAGCATTTGATCCAACTTCCCTGTTTCTTCGCCTACTTTTAATAAGTGGACAGCAATTTCTGGTAGAAATCCTTTTTGTGCGAGTGAAACTGTAAGGCTCGCCCCTTCTTTCACATTAGACTTTACATCACTGAGAATGTCAGCAAGATATTGATTGGATAGCACATCTTTAACGATATCCATTGATTTAAGCAGCGGTACCCCGTTTTCTAGCAATGTACCGAGCGTTCTCGCAAATCTGGATATTTGCATTTTCCATAGAAGATTACCAATGAGTGGTAATTTTAACTTTTTTTGATCTATTTTTATTGATGTTTTCTTATCCTTCATCGCTTTTTTATACAAAAAGAATGCGATTCCGGCGACAATAATAGAAATCCAGCCGTATCTAATGGAGTATCGGCTCATACCCATGAGCATCATAGTCGAAAAAGGAAGGGAAATTCCCATTCCCTCAAATATCTGAGAGAATTTAGGGATAACATAGACAATGAGTGCACCCACTGACACGAGACCAGTACTGCTTAACAGGAGTGGATAAATCATTGCAGAGATAATTTCACCCCTGACTTTTTGTATGCGTTCCTGAAACGCCCCCAGCCTCTTAAGTACTTGTGGTAATACTCCACCCTCTTCTCCTGCACGTACCATGTTTATGTAAACACCGGTGAATAGTTTGGTATGGTTTGCGAGTGCTTCAGCAAAGGATTTTCCGGATTTAATCCTATTCAGCAAATCTTCAACAACATTTTTAATTGTGTTATTATCCTGCCCTGATAATAAAATAGACATGCTTTTGTCAATGGGAATACCGCCTTCAAGCAGTGTTGCTAATTCTTGTGTGAAAGGTAAAACGGCTTTCTTGTTTACACGATTGAAAGATATTCCAAATTTCTTATTCTTATCTACTTGTTGAATATTCAAAATGACATGACCAGATTTGCGGAGATCATTAATCAGTTCTAATTTACTGATTGCCTCTTTTTCCCCTTCAAGAATGCCACTGGATGTCGTTAATAACTTATATTTAAAAGTACTCATAAATAGCTATTTTTTAATGTTGGATCTCATAATAACAATATGTTCTTCCCCGTACCAATCAAGTTTTACTTGATCTTGTTCTATATTTTTTACCTTGTATTCTGCAACCTCTTCGCCTTCTTCGATAAAAATAAAATTATTTTTATTTTTTGTTTTATCGGGATTTTCTATTAATGCCTTTCTGGTATCTCCAAGAATCATGATACCTCGTAAAGTAATCTTTTTAGGAGTGCCCTTTGGTTTTTGTTGATTTTCTGCTGTTTGTGCATCTGCTTGCGCGGCGCCTTCTTCATGTTTGGAATCCGTTTTTGTTTCTGGGGGGTTCCAGGCGGTGCGATTGGGAGAAAAAGGGTTATTTGACAGTATGAGTTCATAGTAATCTGTCGTTTTAGCATTCGGGGACAGAGGAGGTAATGAATTTTTCTTTCCCAGGGTTTCTTCTCCCTGCTTTTCTGGTTTCGTTATGTTTTCAGGAGGGTGATAAACTAACAGCACACAAGTGATTGCCAGGCAAGCTACTCCTATCAGAAAAGCTAAATTTATTATGGGTAAGTAGTGTTTCCATTGCTTTATTTTTTTACCAAATGTTCCTATAAAAAACTGTAACGATTTCGTATTAATGTTAATAGGCTTCATATACGTTACAACTTCTTTCCAATAGAGGCAATTGCCGTTAAGGTAGAAGAAATTGTCGCCCCTTTTACAACATTTAGACCTAAGGTTTTTATTCGCAAATTATCGATAAAAAGTAGTTTGCCGTTATTGTATTCTATATCGTAAAGAAAATTTTGAAGTTTTTGAGAACTATCTAAATCACTTATTTCGAAATTAATTGACATGGCAATAAGATATGGTTTTTTGTTAATTACCTCTTTTTTTAATGCCGTACTTCTGGACACAACTAATCCATTCTTCGTAGCCAGATTATTTATCATTTCCTGTAATTTTGCAGAGGCAAGTTCTTCCGTTTCTTCTGACAGGAATTTTTCCTGAAGTTTTGCATAATATTGTTCCAGTTCAACCAGCCTGGTCTCATATTGTTTTTTATTAGCTGCAAATGAATAATATTTCATAAGCAGTTTCTTTTGAGTCTCTAATCGCTCTTTTGTTTCATTAATTGATTTAAAAAAGGGTGTAATCACAACCCTATCAAGACTCATATACAAGAGAACAATAAGGGCAACAACCAACAGTATCCTTTCTCTTATTTTGAGTCTGTAAAATAGTTCTAAGAATCGTCCCATATTCCCTATTTTTCGATATTTCCTTTAATTCTAAATTTTTCTCTGCCACTCTGTGTTTTTGTTACGGGAGAAGTTAAACCCACGCCTGACAAAACAGGAGAATTCTCTAAAATTGGTACCAAATTCGTCGAGGATACAGCATCTCCCTCTATTTCAAATGCATTGTCCATGATTGTAATGCCCTTTGCCCAGGCGTCATTAGGTAACGTCTTTGCCAACTCGAGGATCACGTCAATCCTGGGAATATATTTTCCTCTTATAGCATTGACCTTGTTAACGACTTCATCTAACACTACTATGCGTTCTTGTAGTTTCTCAACGATTACAACGTCTTTTTTTATTGATTTAACTTGTGTATTTACTGTTTTTAGTATTGCCAGATTATTTATCTTCTGTATGTAAGGAATAAGGAACGAGAAAAATATCAAAATACCGATAAGAAAACATATTAATACAACTTGGGGATTTAGCCGCTTTTTATGTGATTTAACAAGACTCAAATAGCATGGATATTCAGCTAAACCGTAAAGTGCTGCTCCATAGGATTCAGAATTATCATCTAACAATTGATAACGAGTTTTGTATGCATCTGGCAAAAATCCATCGGTAACATGTGTTAACAGTATTTCATCAGTGTGCCTTGATTTAATCTGATTAGTTAATTCAACCTCATTTTTTGCAATCGAAGATAAAACCAAATGGTTATTTTCAAATACATTATAACTATAATTGTTTATGTTTTTACTAACTACTACGACCGAACCTTTTCTTTCCTCAAGGATAGGAAGAAAGGCGAAAGGTGAAATAATAACTCGAGAAGGAACAATTTCAAGGGCTTTCAATTTTGATAGAATATTATCCAATTCCGTTTTCTTTATTGCAACAATCAGGATTTTCGTGTCGTGTCTATTTTGTGATAATGAATGAATATCAAAATAAACGTCTTCATTGCTGAAAGGAATAAAACTATCCAATTGGTATCTGAGTGCTTCTCTTAATTCTTTCAAGTTCGAATATGGACAAGTTGTTTCTCTGATAATAGCAAGTTCCCTTGGTAAGGAAAGGATAGTTTCTCCCACAAATTTCTTTTTCTGTATTAGTGCATGTTTTAATTGCAGGGTATCCTTAAGCATAAAATCTTCTATCTTGAGCGTCTCGTGTGAATATTTAACCAGTTTTTTGCTAACAATTGTTATAATAAGGTCATTCCCATTGATAGACAAGCCAGTTGAACTTTGGGAAAATAAATTGACGAACGGTATTTTATTCATAATGACAATATATTAAATACTATTCAGGATATGCCGCAATACTTCTACAATGATCCACACTTTTGAAAACAACTATTTTATAGGAATTTTTTATTTTGTCTGACGAAGAAATTGAATTGATCGTCATATAGTTTGAGTCGTATACGGTTAAATAATTCATAATCTTTTGGAAATCTGCGCCGATAATGCCAAAGTATCTAAAGATTTCTTTTAAATCATCAATTTTTGCAATTTTCCCTTTTTTTCCCCTGTAGTAAATTATTGCCTTAGCTATTTCTTCGGTAATTGCAGATACACAAAGAAGAACTTCCTTAGATGCAAAGTTGACATTAATTTTGCCTGATCCGTAAATCGTCAGGTGATCTCGTAGCAATTCAAATATTTGTGGGGTAATTCCTTTAATTAAGGTCAATTCTTCTATAGATTCAAACGACCCGTTCTTTGGCTCATAGGGCTCTGGCAGTGTTGCATAATAGTCTTTTTCTGCGCCGTTAACATGATGTAAATCATCTTCATCGAGCCAGTCTAGTATAGAGTCTGTTATAGTCTGTGCTGCAAGCTCTTCTAGTTTATAAGCAATTAGAAATTTAATAAAACTATCTCTTGTATCTTCCGTTAGTTTATTTACATTAATTTTTCCACTTTCATCGCTGATAAATACATCACAATTCCTGTCGCCTACTTGTACTGAGTATGGATCACTGCTTGGCGTCCAGGGATCGCTGTTTCTGTCTTTTTTACTTGCATCCCGATCTCTGTTCTTTTTCAATTTTTTGATTTTACCGCCTTTGGTTTCTTTTTCATGTTTTTTCGGCAACATCAGCATCTGTGTGGCATAAATACAAGCTCCCCGCGCTGCGTAAACATTTTTCACGCGTTCCGTAGAAGTAATTTCTGTTTTTATAGCAATTCCAGTATTCCGGGTAAAACTTAGCGCAATAAACCCAAAGATTACTATTGCCCAGAGGCTAAAAATGAGTACGTAGCCATGATTGGTGATATAAGCTCTTGTGCCTTTCCATTTTTTGTAACCGACAACTTTATCGCCTGCGGGATTTTCTGTGCTATTTTTTCTTTCCATTTTAAATCAGTACCTTCAATAACATCGGCATCTAGAGTGGCTACCTGGACTTCTTCCTCATTATCGGTTTCCTCTTCCACTGTGTCAAGATACGCGTATGAAATCATATCAAAATCCTTAAGGAATATCGTGTAATCCTTATCCGTATTTAATGTGCTTTCAGATTCTTCAGATAATTTAATGAGTATTGTGGGGGTAACCCTGGTTTCCATGTAAATTAGATCCCACAAGCCGTTACCATTTAATTTTACTTTATAATTAGCTATTATCAATCCTTGTCCATAATGTTTTTTAAAAGAAAGAGGGGACACAAAGGAAAGAAAATCTTTTTCACCTGCGAAGTAATTGGTTTTCTTTTTTTTGGTCGTTTTGTTTTCCTCGGTAAGGAGGGTATCCTTTCTTGGGATCTTTTGAACACGTAATGAGGATACCTGTTGCCAGAAAAAGTCGAAGGCGGCTTTTTCTTTTGTTGTGTCATTAAACCACGCCTCTTCTCTTTCCATCGAGAACAAACCTGTTCTTATTGCGTAAGCACCTGACATAATCAAAATTGTACCTATAAAAAGGGCTATAAGTAGTTCAAATAACGTAAAACCCTCTTTGTGTTTAATCATCCATTTCTTTCCCAGATTTTCCACCGTCATTTTCTTCAACCGATCCTTCAGTATCGTTTTCATCTTCTTCTGATTCTTCAACGAAAAAAATGGTGTTGATATTTATTCCTTCAACGTGTGTGCTCAGCATTGTAGTTCCTTTGGGTGGAAGTTCTACATCGCTTTCATCTTCATTTGATGCATCCATAGTGATTTTTTTCCTGGCTTCTTTATATTTATCTACCTGCGATATTTTCCATTGAACACCGTCTTTCGTCACGCCTTCAAAGGTCTTTTCCTCATTCAATTTCGCATATTTTTTACCAAGTATTCCCAGAAAAGCCTCTTCTGTTTTGGTTCTTGCAAGAAGCACTATTTTTGTGTGCTCGTCAATCTTTCCTCTTAATTTTGAAGAATTCCCAACCAAACCAAAGAAAATACCAATAGAAATTCCCATGATTGCCAGTGCGACCATAACTTCAAGGATGGTAAACCCCGTTTGAAAGTTTGGATAGGATCTCAAACCACATTCAAACTTTCTGTTTCTTTCACCCCACCATAAATGGAGCAGCTTTCTTTCTACTGGGGTAACGCCGTTTTTATTCACAACTTTAATATTTCTCAACTTCATTCACCCTTTGGGTTATTAGTGGCTCAATTTCCTTCAGCTTCTTTTGAAATGCGTTGGTCAAAGAATCTGCATCTTCCGCATCGTTTGCAATATAGGGGGTTATTAACATAATCAGTTCTGTTCTTCTATTGGCAATTGAGGTAGTTTTAAATAAATTCCCCAAATAAGGTATGTCCCCCAAAATGGGTATTTTACTAACACTTTTTTCATTTCTTTGTTCGATAATTCCACCCAGACTTACGGTATGTCCACTCTTTATTACAAGAGACGTTCCTGCTTTGCGGGTACTAAAGGTCGGTGAATCACTAACTCCTGTAGTTGTTGTTTCGGCATTGCTTACCTCTTGTTTTATTTCTAATGTTACAAAATCATTTTCTCCAATATGAGGAGTTACCGTAAGGATGATACCCGTATCACGGTACTGTACTTGCTGAAACGTGACCGTGGTACCTGTTTGTTGGCCGGAGCTAGAAAGAATAGGGACTTCGTTTCCCACTTGTATGCTTGCAGGCTGTTCGTCTCTCACAAGGATATGGGGAGCCGATAATATCTTTGCCTTAGAATTTGTTGCAAGAATATCCATCAGAATTTCAAAGTTTCCTTTAGTAAACTTGAGAAATGGCGTACCAGCAGTAGTTGTAACTTTACCACTTTGAGAGTCAGTTATTCCCCGTAATTTTACACTGCCCATGTTCAATGCCCACTGTGCCCCATAGTCCAAGTTATTATTAAGATCGACCTCTAAAATCAGTACTTCGATAAATACTTGTTGAGGAGTTGCGTCTATAGCCTCTATAATCGCTTTAATACTCCTATAATCACTCGGCAATGCCTTAACGACAATGGTATTTGTTTTTGCATCAGCAACGATCTTCATTGCCTCAAGCTGTTTCTTCCCCAGCGGTTTAGGTTGCGCAGCCATTTTTTCATTGTAAATTTGTGTTAGAACAGGCACAATCGTTTCGGCTTTTTGATGTTGCACTTTATATACATACACTTTTGTCTCCTCTTCTAACACTGACGGAGGAACATCTACATTTTTTATCCAAAGGTCGATTTTTGGTAAAAGTTCTGGTACTTTGGTAACAACTAACATCTTATTACTGTCAGAAAAGGGTACGAAGTTAAATTCACCCTCACCACCTGCCTTTCCTCCCATCGATTGTGCTATAGCGGCAAGATCTTTTGCCATATTTCTTGCATCGACATATTTGAAATCATAAAATTTCACGGCTTTACCGGCAAAAAACGGGACATCGAAGGTTTTCACTAAGGTAAGCAGTTTTTCCATGTTTGAGGCTGATTCGATGAGTATGATATAGGGAGAGTCGCCGTGAGTAACTATATTTCCAATCCCAGTCATAAATGGTTTTATAGTAGCATTCAAATTCTTTGGGTTTTCGTATTGCAGAGGAACTATTTGAATCATTATATCTTTACTCCAGGGGGGAATTTTGTCCCCGGAAATAACAATATTTGTTTCCTGTCTGGATTCTGCTTTAGGAAGTATTCTATATAAATCACCGTCCTTTATTATTGCAAAATCATACACAAAGAGTAATGTGTTGAGCATCGAAAGGAGTTCTTCTTTATAGACCTGCCCAGTGGCATGAAGATTGATTGTACCTCCGACTCTTTTATCTAAAATATAGTTTACATTAAGAATCTCACCTAAAATAACCTGTAAAACATCCTTTATTTCTGCGTTATCGAAATTTAATGCGACATCGATTTTATCGCCTGTATATTCAGGTTTTTGAAGAGAGGGTTCAGGTTTTTTGTGTTCCTCTGGATATACAAATTCATCCGGTATACCCTCCTTTTTCTCTATAACCTCTTTTTTCGGTGAGATTTCATATTCCCAGGGTTTTTTCTCTACCGCCTCAGTTGTTGTAGAAAGTGTTACTGGTTTTTTGAATGGAACAAAATCAGACTGCTTTATTTGGGTTTCTTTACAACCAATTGCAAACAAAACAAGAATCGATGCATAGATGCATTTGTTCATCAATAAATCTCCCGTAAGTGGGTAAACTTTTTATTCATTATACTATTTTTATTTATGTCATGCGTTATAAGGAAGTACAACTAAAATAGCTTATAAAGTATACGCTTTTGTACTTCAGGCAGGGCAAAACAGAGTGGTGCGGAAGGGGGGATTTGAACCCCCACCCCGGTATCAGCGGGACTAGCCCCTCAAACTAGCGCGTCTGCCGATTCCGCCACTTCCGCATTTCATAGAATTGTTCGTATCTGATTAAACCAAAACTATTTAACAAATTTTAACATTACACCATAAAAAGTCAAATATTTTATTATACGCAATTATTAACTTTTGAATACTTAATATCATTCATTAAAAGTGAATTTACACATATGTACTGTAAAAATACCTTTTTCGTATTATCAAGCCTGCCTTTTTAATTACTGCAAAAATTGTTTTATTTTAATAAATACTGTAAGTATCAAGCATAGTTACTATTTAAAGTTTATCTTCTCTTTATGAAGATTCTTGGCATTCAACATGCCTAACTAAAAATATATTTATATTTACAAGGATTCTTTTTGCACCTGTAAACTATGTATGCAATCGTTAAGGGACGAGGATTCACCGTTATTGAGTTATTGATAATTGTTGTTATTGTTGCAGTCCTGGTTTGTATCGTAATTCCAGCGATTTTCGCAGCCAAACAAAAAGCGCAGCAAATTATTTGTGTTAATAATCTTCGCCAGCTATTTCTCGCATTTGAGCAGTATACAAATGATAACAACGGATTACTTCCTCGTCCCAATAACAGCGGTACAAGCAAGGACGGTACGAAAATCTGCAGTGCTGAGGTATGGTTTAAGGCCGTTGACAACTATCTAACAACATTGCAACTTCCCAGCGAAAGGAATGAAATCTCACAGGAGGAGAGGCTTTTACTTATAAAACAAGATCCCGTCTTTAAAACAGTGCCTCTTTCAAAACAAGATACAACACGCACAATAAAAATGAATCAAAATCTTTTGCCAGCATCTGAGTGTCAACGGTCTATTGAAACTATTGGAGAGACTACCAGGACTGTGCTACTGTTTGACGGTCGTATCAATAACACTAGCGTGGCGGACAATTATGAAGGTTCGTATGGAAGTGTTGCACAAAGACATTCAAAGGCTGCAAATATTCTTTTCATAGACGGACATATAGAACGGATACAAAATGGTAATACGGATGGTACGACAAGTGAAGGCTGGTCAAACAGGCAGGCAAGCCGGGAGTTGATTTGGGATCCAGAAAATCCCAATTTACCATAAAAAAGTTTTTAACGTTCTTCTAATATATTATTAACCTTTGCCCAACGCTTTCCCGAAGGTTTTTTCCAACGTACGTCAACATATTCCATTTGTTTTAGGTTGGTTCCTTCAGTTTTTGCAATACTCAGCAGGTTTTGTAGCTTCTCTTCATTGGAGCGTTCGTTAGGTTCGTTACAGAGGGAAGAGCATCCCCACCGTATCTGAGTATTATTCTCTGTCCAAAAAACGATATCACTTTTACCAGTAAACCTCCTTTTACACACATTTGATACATCTACTGCTAGAATCTTAAAAATGTTATGAATATTATTTGCCCTGAGAAATTTCACCATATCTATCCCTGCCTTAATTCCCTTGTCATTCCATTCACTTCCATATAAGGGTATTCTTGCCAATTTATTACTTTGGATGTAAGGTATATCATATTCAGCATTTGGTAATGTGTAATATTCTTTTGGTAATAAGACACATTCATCATCCACAAGATACGTATAATTTCCAGTTTTAACGGTAGCTGTGGGCTTGCGTAACACAAGTTTAATATTTAACTTATTGGGGAATGTCCTTTTGATCGAATCTATTTTTTTTATTAAAACAATCCCTCCGTAAACCTCTGCTATTCTTTGAGTCAAATTATTTTCATACATGCCGTACTGTTCGTTCAGGGCTGCTACGTGTTTTATGTCGTCAGAAAAACGGGCAGTCACCCATGATGGAGTGTGAAAGGAGAAGGTAGAAGGGCTGATTTTGAAGATATTTAAATCCGTTAATGAATGCCATGTCTTATTGATACCCCATATTCCAAAGATTATTATACATGCAAAAACAACAAATTGAAGCAAAAAGGGATATAGAACTTTTTTTATTAACCCTATTTTAGAGGAAAGGATGGCTAAAAAAAGCTTATAGTTGAATGTGCTATTGATAATATCCTTAATTTTGTATTGGTTCATCTACACTGACAAGAATATTCTGGAATGCAAGATCAACAATTATTTCACATAATGAAGTGAATGACATGCCAGCCGCCTTTGCCGCCTTCGGCAGCAAGCTTTTTTCTGTAAAACCGGGGATGGTATTTATTTCCAATAAATACAAGTTATCTCTATCGTCCAGCAACATATCTACTCTTGAAAATCCTTTACAGCCGAGGACTTTTTGGGCATTGATAGCAAGCTCCTGTGCGTTATGATACATAGCAGGCGAGAGAAAGCCAACAGTGTGTGAGGAATCACCAACGGTATTTTTCCGTTCGCTTAGGGTTTTTTCTACAATGATATATTTTGTTCTATCATCCTTATATTTCGCTTCGTAATTAAAAAATTCTACCGCCGGTTTGATCTCAATAATTGGCAGCGCCTTGTCATCCAATATTCCAACGGTCAATTCTCTGCCTTTTATGTACTTTTCAACAAGTAATTCATATCCAAATTCAAAAGCCTTTTCTAAACCTATTTGAAGATCGTTAATATTTTTAATGATTGATATGCCTATGCTAGAACCATTCCTTGTGGGTTTTAAAACTATCGGTAACCCTAGTTTGCTTATTTCCTGCTGTATCTCCTGTAACTCTTGAAATTCTGTCACGGTAATATAATCTGGCGTTTTAAGACCCGCATCAATAAAACATTTTTTTGTTGCTAATTTATCCATTGCAAGCCTGCTGGCATTTATACCTGAGCCAGTGTAAAGAATTCCTTTCGATTCTAAAAGTTGTTGTACACCCCCATCTTCGCCAAAATACCCATGTAAGGCAATAAATGCGACATCTATGTCCATATGATCAAGTTCTTCTATCTTCTCGTCTTTTACATCGATGCAAGCAACGTTAAATCCAGCCTCTTTTAATGCCCTTGCTACTGCATTACCAGAACGCAAAGAAATTTCACGCTCAGGAGATATACCCCCCATCAGTACAACAACATTATTTGGCTTCATGTAATATTCTCCTAATATTTAAAAACAGTATTATTCATGCTTAGTGAGGACTCTCGGTAGCATGATGATCTATTTAACAATAACTAGTTTTTGGTGTAGCTCTGGTTATCCATCGTCATCGATTGAAAATACATTTAATAACAAGTAGAGACAAAGGATAAATATTAACCCATTATTCTAATTTTGCAACTAAATCATAAGCAACTTTCCACACATCCCCAGCACCCATTGTTATGACAACATCGCCTGGTTTTACCTGTAATGAAAGGACCTTGACAATATCACCCAATTGTGGAATATATTGAACGTCTACACCTGCATTACGGGTTTCTTCATACAACCTCATAGAATTCATTGAAGTTTTTTCATAGTCATTGTCACGTGCTGCATAAATATCGGCAAAAAGTACTTGATTCGCATCTTGGAACGATTTTGAAAAACCCCTTAATAAATGGCGTGTTCTGCTATACTGATGCGGTTGAAACACACACCATATCTTTTTCCCAGGATAAAGTTCTCGTGCAGCTTTTAGTGTAACACGTATTTCTGTTGGATGGTGTGCATAATCATCGATTACTGTAATATTGTTCTTTACCCCAATAATTTGAAATCGCCTATTCGCCCCACCAAAAGAAGCTAAAGCAGCTTTGATAGAATCCTTATCGACTCCAATAAAAGTACATACCGCAGTAGCGGCCAACGCATTTAAGATATTATGGGACCCTGGTATTTTTAACGTAAAATCATCAAAAAAAGTATTCTTTCTAAAGATGCTGAATCTATTTTTACCGTTACTGGAAGAAAGAACTTTGCCGTACCAATCAGAGGTACTATCTAGAGAGTATGTTTCTACCTTACAATTTGCCCTTTGCATTGCAAGTAATATATTTTTATCGTGATTATTTACGACTAATAAACCTTCTTTTGAAATCAATGATGCAAAATCACCAAATGCACTTATTATTTTCTCAATATTTTCATAATAGTCCAAGTGATCTTCTTCTATATTGGTAATTACACCTACTTGTGGAACGAGGTTTAAAAAAGACCTGTCATATTCACATGCCTCTGCAACAAATAAATCTCCCTTTCCTAAATGTGCGTTACCTCCAATATCAGGTACTTCCCCACCAATAACAAATGTAGGATCCAATCCTGCCGTTTTTAATACGCTAGAGATCATTGCACTTGTAGTTGTTTTCCCGTGTGTGCCACTGATTGCAATACCACGTTTTTCTTTCATTAACGAACCGAGTATCTGAGAGTATTTCACTACTTTTATACCCATTTTGCGGGCAGTTTTAAGATCTAGGTTGTCTTCAGAAATAGCCGCTGAGATTACCACCATATCCGTATTTAATGTCATAAAAGTGCCATCTTGTCTTGTATTAATCCTAGCACCCATTTTTTCCAGTGTTGAAGTTAAAGAAGATGGCCGTGTATCAGAACCCGCAACAACACAACCCTCGTTTAAAAGAATGTGTGCAACCGCACTCATCCCGAGACCCCCTATTCCTATAAAGTATACACAATGTCCACGCATAGGTCGATAATTGAACTGGTTATCTAACGATGATGTATGTGTGTGCATCCCGTCAATACCTTCCGATAGATTCATAATAATTTTCCTCTTTTTGTATAGAAATAGTGCGTCATGGTATAGATTTACCCCTCAATTTATTTTGTTGAATCAGTAGTAAAGGCAATCAAGAGCTATCGCTACAGTATTATATCGGAATAGTTTGATATTTATTTAATCAATAAAAAATGAATTAGCCTAATATTAGAGCAAATTGTGTACCTTTGAAACCAATTACTCTGCATATATTATCAACAACTTTCGAGGCCGCATTTGGTATTCCCATCCCTTTGTTAAACATCTTCATTCTGTCGTACTTTTCTTTATTGTTGAAAAGATCTGTAATAAGTTCTATGATTTTTTCAGGCGTCAAATCAATCTGCTGCAATAAATATCCACCGCCGTTGCTTACTAATTCCATTGCATTCCAATATTGATGATTATCCGCAGCGTGCGGATACGGTATTAATATAGCCGGAATACCTATCGCCGTAATTTCAGCAATAGTAGTTGCGCCAGCTCTACAAATGATTATATCTGTCATGCTAAAAGCAGCGCCCATATCATCTAAAAAACTACAAACAAACGCATTGATATCCGTTTGCTTGTACGCTGCTTTTGCGGCTTCATATCCATATTCACCTGTACAGTGGATAATTTGCAATTCGCTTGATAACGGCTCTAATTTGGGCAAACATCTTAGTATAACTTCATTGATTGCCTGTGCGCCCTGACTTCCCCCTGTAACCAGTATCGTTTTTTTAGAAGAACTTAGTCCGAATTTTTCGGCAGAACGGCATCTTTGGCTATATAAGATATCTTTACGTATGGGTGTTCCTGTTACCCTTACAACTTTTGCTTTGTTGAACCACTTGAGAGATCCCCGCCAATGACAATATACCTCATCAACCCATTTAGCCAAGAATCGATTTGCCTTCCCAGGAATTACATTTTGTTCCAATAATACAGATGGTATGCTGAGTAATTTAGCAGCGATAATTGGGGCAACAGAGACGTATCCCCCCAATCCAACCACAATATCTGGGTTAAATCTGCGAAGCGCAATGAGAGACTCGATAATACCGATACCTGTTGCAATGATAAACGGAAATAAATGCTTAAACGATTTGCCCCACTTTTTAGCATGCATTTGTCGAAACCTGAATCCTCGCTGTTCTACACATCGTTTTTCAAATTCTTTATCTGTGCCAAAAAAAATGATTTCTGCCTCGCTGAATCTGGAACGGATCTCTTCGGCAGTACTCAACCCCACCATTAAATGCCCCGCGGTACCACCTCCTGCAAAAGCGATTTTCATTTTCACACCCCTTTTCCCTTAACCGAACAATGCTTTGTACAGAAAATAAACGAATTCTGTTAAAAAAGCCTACCTATGTTTAAAATTTGTGTCTAGCCAGTATTCTGCGTTACTGGTTTTACGCATTTATCGCCAAGAAAAGCTTGCTATCTTAGACGTCATATTGTGCCAAATTCTCGCAGGCAACAACCGTGCAACTTTATCTTCCGATGGTTCTCTATTCAACTGTGGATTTAAAGCCCCTGACTCCAAAGACTGTTTTGCAATATTAATTAGTATCCCAATTCCTATCATCGAAAATAACAAGGATGATCCACCTGAACTAACAAAAGGCAAGGGGATGCCTTTTGTTGGAACAATGCCAGAGACAACTGCAATGTTAATAATTGCCTGTAATCCAAACATCACTGTTATTCCAAATCCTAAAAAAAATCCAAATACATCCTTGGTTGCGTGTACTATCCTTAATCCCTGCCACATTAATAACAAGAAGAGACATATAATAACTAACACTCCGATAAACCCAAACTCTTCACCAATGATGGTAAAGATAAAATCGCTACTGCTTTCTGGCAAAAAGAATAGTTTTTGTTTGCTGCTTCCAACACCTAGTCCTGTCAAACCACCGGAGCCAAGGGCAATCCATGACTGGATTATATGATACCCAGTTCCCGAAGGATCTTCCCAGGGGTTCATGAATGCCATTAATCTGTCTTTTCTATATGAAACTTCAAATAACATTTTGTGCACAAAAGGCACAAGAGCGAGAACCGTAAAAAATACATAAACAATCCTCGTGCCACCAACGATAAGCATAATTACAGAAAGAATAGTAATGAACGCTGCACTCCCAAAATCAGGCTCTTTGATTATAAGAGCACCTGTTACCGCTATAATAACAATGGGTATCATAAAACCACATTTGAACTCAGACATGCGACTTTGATTTTTTGCAATGTAAGCAGAAACAAATATTATAATTGCTAATTTTGCAAATTCTGAGGGCTGTATACCGAAAGTATGGCTTAATCGAATCCACCTGCGTGCGCCATTGGTAACTGTACCAATCCCTGGTATCAATACAAACAAAAGAAACAGAAAGGACACAACGAGAATAGGAATTCTCACTTTCTGTAAATAACGATAATCCACCTTTGACATGGTTATTAATAAAATCGAACCTATTAATATCCATAAGAGATGTTTCGTTAATTGATAACTTTTTCCCCCTGCCCCAAAAGTTGCTAGATCCGTACTATAGACGGTGATAATACTGAACCCTATTAAAGCAACCATAATGTATATAATAAAATGCCAGTGTTTCAAATAAATCTCCTTTATAGCAATACAAGACCAAATACAGCCAGCATTGCTGCAATAATACAAAACCGGAGGGTAATTTTCGTCTCTGGCCATCCTTTAAATTGAAAGTGATGGTGTAAAGGTGCACAACGGAAAACCCTTCTCTTTGTCATCTTATAAAAGAATTTTTGCACCAGTACAGAAACTGCCTCAGTAACAAAGATACCCCCGATAATAACCATCAGCAGTTCTTGTTTTACAATAAGAGCAACTAGTCCCAGCATACCGCCTAATGTCAATGAACCTGTGTCACCCATAAAAATTTGTGCAGGAAAACAATTATACCACAAGAATCCCAAGCTTCCTCCTACAAGCGCAGCACAAAAAACACTTAATTCTCCACTTCCAGGAACATAAGGAATTCTTAAATAATCACTAAAATCTACCCTGCCTGAAGCATAGGCAATAACAGTAAAAGCAATTCCAGCAATAATGCTGCACCCTATTGCTAAGCCATCCAAGCCATCAGTAAGATTTACTGCGTTAGACATCCCAACGATAAAGAATCCAACAGCCAATATGTAAAAGGGACCTATGTCGGGTCTAAAATCTTTTACAAAAGGAATTACCAGTTGTGTGCCCCAGGTAAACTTACTGAAATGGAAATATAAGACCAGCCCCAGTATGAGCCCCAATGCTGATTGAAATAACAACTTTGATACACCGCTCAAACCGGCTGCATTCTTCTGCGTAAGTTTAATATAATCATCCATAAACCCAAGTACACCAAACCAGATCAACGTAAACATTAAGAGAAGAACATATTCATTATAAATATTACACCAGAACAAAACGGAGATCAAAATAGAGACATTCACAACAATTCCTCCCATTGTCGGTGTATTTTTTTTATCGAAATGCATACGTTTGAGTTCTTCTGAGTCTGTTTTTGTTGTATCCTCACCAATTTTTAAAATCCGCAGTCTCTTAATAAACCAGTGACCAAAAAAAATACTGATTAAAAAAGCAGTAAAAGCAGCCAGACAAGAACGAAAAGATATGTATTTAAATATTTCTAATGAATTTATCGAAGAAAGCCAACTAAATAACAAAGTTTTTTAACCTCTTTTCTTAGCTTTAGACATCTTTTTAGATTTAATAGCCTTTTTTATAATTGCAGAAATCTCTTCTATCTTAAAAGGCTTGGTAAGTACGTAATCCACGCCACATTCCTTTAACTGGGATGAACTGAGTTGGTTGCCCCATCCCGTAATAAATACAATCGGTACTTGAGGTGATATATCTTTTATTTTTTTAGAGACCGCCCAACCAGAGATATCAGATAATCCAACATCCGTTATTACAATATCGTAATTCCCATCTTTAAACAGTTTAATACCTGCCATACCTCTGTCGACCTTCTGGACGTGGTGGCCTAGATTTACTAAGTTCTCAGCAAGGACATCCAGAGTGATTTTGTGGTCATCTATGAGAAGTATCTTCGTTTTTTCTTCGTGTTTAAGATTATATTTGCGCCCCATTTCTTTAATGAATTTTTCGGATATGGGTAGTTGTACGGTAACAGTAGTACCTTCGCCAAGTTCGCTGTCTATGCTAATATGACCGTTGTGCCTGATGATTATTCCGTATGCAAGACTCATCCCCAGACCTGTACCCTTTGATCCCTTTGTTGTAAAAAAGGGGTCAAAGACTCTCTTCTTTGTCTCTTCGGACATACCTTCGCCCGTATCAAAAAAATAAACGAAAATATCCTTCCCCTTGGTTTTTGTTTGAATCGTTAATTCTCCTCCTTTGGGCATCGCATCAACAGCATTAAACAAAATGTTAATAAAAACATCTCTCAAATCCGAAGCGTTCCCTTCTACCGTGGGGATTTCCATTGAATCGGTATCAACGCGAAGTGTTATTTTTGGGATATTAGACCCTCCAGACCATTTCGACTCCGTCATTCTAATGACGTCATCTATGATATCTTTTATATTGACTTCTGAAAAATCCTGTGTAGTACGAATTCTCGTAAATTCCTGAATCCTTCTGACAACTTCACCTCCATCTAACACGATTTTTTCAATAATTTGTAATCTTTCACGGATTGAGGTGTCGATGTCCTTGGAAAGCAACATTTGTGTGTGCCCTAGAATACCACTCAACAAATTGTTAAAATTATGGGCTACACCAGTAGCCAATTCTCCCAGTGCCCTTAATCTTTCAGACCGTACCAACTGCAACCGTGTAGACTCTAGATTTTCGTAAAGAAAGGCATTGTCCAACGAATTAGCAGCTATACGAGCTACGACCTTCAAAAATTTTATTTCTCTTTCATTGAAGAATTTATTGTCTCGAACACTTCTTAAAAAAAGAGTTCCAATGACGTTGTCTTTCAATATAATGGGAATAACAATAATCGCATTGTTTTTTAGAGATTTTATATTTTCCTGCACATCCTTCATTAATGGATCAAGGAGAATATACTGAACGATCACCATCTCTCCTGTCTCCAGCGCCTTCTTCACTTCCGGGTAATTATCAATCGTTATCTCCAACTCAATGTCAGGATTATCGTGAGAAGCAATTACGTGGGCAAATTTCTCGTCATGAGCAACACGAAAAATAGAACAACGCGTTGCTTCAAAAAGAGAAGCAACTTTTTTGACAATAATGTGGAGAATTTCTCTGCTACTCAGTGTTGATGATACAGCTTCTGATATCTGGAGAAGTGCTTCTGAATCTGCCAGGTCTTTATTCAACAAATCTATCATATTCCTACGATCAAAAACCCGGTTTACACGGTACTGTAATTCAGTCAAATTGAGCGGTTTAGTGATTAAATCATCTACAGCGGGTTGGGTATAATCAACATCGTTGTTAATATTCTTTGTTAACGCTATAATACCAGGCATATTTTCTGTTGAGTCTTTAATTAAGGAAATGAATTCTGACATATTTACCCCTAAAGAATCGCAATCAAAAAGAATCAGGTCTGTTGTATTATTTTGAATTTTTGTAAGTGCATATTTGGTATTATCGGCAAAGTCTAGATCGTATATATCTTTTTTAAGTACACTTTGAACAAAATGCCATATGGCATTGTCTTTTTCCACCAACAGTACCTTTTTCTGGGTATCCATAGTGAGTATTTATTTGCTAATTACAATTATGGACTGGCACACGCTTTGAGAAAAATTCCTTAAACTTCTCAATAATATTTTCCATATGCATACCTCTGGAGCCTTTGATTAATACTATATCATTCTCTCTTAGTTCATTTATTTCGGTAGCCGTAATTTCTGAAACATCCTGAAAACTGATGACTTGCCTTTCAGGTGTACCTGATGATTTTGCCGCCTTTGCAATTTCAGATGCATATTTTCCTATAGTCCATAACAAATCAATATTTAGCTGAGATACTGTTTCTCCAATTTCTTTGTGTAACTGAACAGACTCCTTTCCCAATTCCAGCATGTCACCGCATACAAAAACTTTTCTACCCGCTGCATTAATTTCACTAAGATATTGTAAGGCTGCACGTACAGACTCAGGATTTGCATTGTAAGCATCATTGATAATGGTAATGTTTCCTATTCGTTGCTGTTCAATTCTCATTGAAGGTAGTTTAAAAGAGGAAAAGGCATCCTTTACAGAGCAGACATCGTGACCGAGTGCCTTGCAAATCGCAAAAGAACCCAAACAGTTCGTAATATTATGATACCCAGGAAGGGGAAGGGGAATTTTAAAATGTCCATTGAGTTCGAAAACATACCCTTTGTCTTTTTTCTTTACGTCCGTACACCTAATATGTGCCTGGGAGCTAAAACCAAAGCCTACTGTTTTTCCTTTAAAACAATTGGCAATTTTAGCACACCATGGATTATCGGCATTATATACAAATACTCCACCCTTGCTGAGATTTTCTAATATTTCTGCTTTTGCCTGTGCAACTCCTTCAATACTTCCGAGACCTTCCAAGTGCGTTTTAGAAATATTAACAATTACTGCTACATCAGGAGCACCAATCTCAGACAGACGTCGAATTTCTCCGGGAGCATTTGTGCCCATTTCCAGTACGCCATATTGATGCCTATTTTCTATTTCAAATATTGTCACTGGTACACCAATGAAATTATTGAAGCTTTTCTGTGATTTTGCTGTAGGACCAAATCGGGACAATATATGATACGTCATTTCTTTGGTCGTGGTTTTACCATTACTTCCGGTAATACCGATAATCTTTGTATTCAATTTTTGACGATAATATTTCGCTAAATCTCCTAACGCTGTTGTGGTGTCTTTTACCCGAATTACAGAAAAGTTTTTATGTTCTGGCTCTATTTTAAATTCATTTGAAATAACAGCTCCCACTGCGTCTGTGTTCATTGCATGCATGACAAACTGGTGGCCATCGCAACGCTCTCCTTTGAGTGCAAAAAATAAATCTCCAGGCTTAAGAGTTCGACTGTCCGTAGATATGCCCCTTATTTTTGTGTCTCTATCGCCGGATATTATTTGTCCGCAAAAGGCTTTTACAATCTCATCGAGGGATAGGATTTCCATTTTATTACCCTTACCTTATTAATTGTGTAAGGCCATATTCTTTTGTAAGGTTTGTATCACAACTTCACGATCATCAAATGGAATAATGGTATTTTTTAATATCTGATATTGTTCATGACCCTTTCCAGCAATGACTACAGCATCCCCCTTTTTTGCTTCCAAAATGGCCTCTTCGATAGCGATTTTTCTGTCGGGTTGTACCCGGCAAGATGCGTTTTTCTTTATTCCTTTTTGAATCTCATGGATAATTTTGAGAGGATCCTCTGAACGGGGATTATCACTTGTTATCCAGAAAAGGTCTGAATATTTTTCTGCAATATGCCCCATCTTGGGTCTTTTCTTTCTATCTCTGTCTCCACCGCATCCAAAGACCAATATGATGCGTCCTGTTGTTGTTGCACGGATAGTACTCAGAATAGTCTGTAACGCCTGGTGTGTGTGTGCAAAGTCAATATAAATGTGAAAATCCTGCCCGTAGTCAATTTTTTCCAAACGTCCAGGTACTCCGCTTAAAGATTCAATACCGGTTTTTATCGTGTCGATTTTGAAACCTAGCGCCAGACCATTTGTAGCAGCAGCTAATGCATTATAAACGTTATGTATACCTACCAAGTTTAAGTTGATTATATTTTTGCCCCAAGGGGAATTTAATAAAAATTGTGTTGTATCGGCATTCATATTTATAATTTCTGCTGTTACCTCTGCTTTCTTTCTTTTTATACCATACCATACTACTTGTGATTTCGTACACTCAGCAAAATGTTTGCTGGCATTATCGTCGGCATTGAGTATAGCAAATGCATCTCTACCTAGCCCTTTTACCAGTTTGAGTCTTTCTGTTCTATAATTTCTTATGTTTTCATGATAATCGAGATGTTCAATAGATAAATTTGTAAAGATCGCTGAACTAAAACAGACGCTATCTAATCTGTGCTGAGAGAGGGCATGAGAGGATGCCTCAATTACGGCATATTTTATGTCTGACTTAAGCATTTCGGAAAGATAACTCTGAATTTCAACGGATTCAGGGGTCGTTTCTTGAGCCGGTATCACCCTGTTCCCTATTTGATATTGGATTGTACCAATCAGTCCTGCCTTCTTGCCAGAGGCCTCAATTATTGACTTTGTGAGATATGAAGTTGTTGTTTTTCCATTCGTTCCTGTAATACCGATTACCGTCATTTTAGAAGAAGGTTCACCATAAAAATGATTGCTAAGAAACGCCAAAGCCTTGCGGGTATTCGATACAACAATTTGTGGTATCCGTTGAGTTATTTCTATCCTTTTTCCGACAACAAGAGCAGCAGCATCTTTTCCCACTGCATCAACAATAAAATCATGCCCGTCCAACTTATGACCTTTAATGGCAACAAATACATAACCCCTTTTTACCTTTTTGGAGTTATGTGTTATTCCACAAACTTCTTTTTCAACAAAATCATAAGATTGGCGTTCTTTTAAACAAGAACAAAGCTCACTTAATTTCATGCCTATTGGCACATCCCCTCCAAAACGGTACTTTTTCTCTCGGATGAAAAATAATTTATTTCCAATGCTGCATCGAAACCCTGTATTTTTCCGCTTGCTGGCTGAATAATCCGTTCGTAAAAACGTCTTGATTTGTTAATTTTATCAATTTCTTCAGCATATTCTTTCAAAAGTCTATTGAGTGTTTCTATGTTATTGGTCCTCGCCATTTCCAACTCTTTTCCAGTGGCATACAGGCTGTACCACAAAATGAAATTCTGTTTTTCGATTTCTTTATTCGTCATCTTTATCTCCTCTGTTCCATTAATAGGCCATCATATTAAGTAATTTATCACATAATTTCATGCATTTCCAAGCCATTAAAGTCGCTCATCACCTCCTTATTCCAGTATATAAGAGATTACATTATTGCATTGCTATTTGAAATTTTGAAGGTTCTACCCCTAGATAAAGCAATGAACGTTTAATAATTTCTCCTACAACGGGAGCTGCAACAGTCCCACCATAGTATGCACCATTTTGTGGCTCATTAATCATAACTAACGTACAAAGGCGAGGATTCTCTGCAGGTGCATAGGCAATAAAAGAGCCAACATATTTTTCATGAGAATACCGTCCACCAGCACCATTGGCTTTTTGTGATGTGCCCGTCTTTCCTGCAACATCGTATTCCAGCAGGTTTGCATTTTTCCCTGTACCTTCTGTAACAACTTTCATCAATATAGGGTTCATTATATTACGTGCAATATTTGAATTAATTACCCGTCTCACTAATTGTAGCTTTTGAATTTCTTCTTTTGTTTTGCTGTCATTATTTACCGTTAATTTTATTATTGTTGGTTTAAGCAATAGCCCCCCATTTGGTATGCTACAAAAAGCTGTAACAAACTGAAGCGGAGTAACGGCTATCTCGTGTCCTATTGAAATAGAGATGAGAGTGTATTTTTTTGACCACTGTTTTAAAGGACGAAAGATACCTCCAATTTCTCCCTGCAACTCAATCCCCGTTCTTTCCCCAAAATTGAATTGTTTAAGATATCGATACATCTTTTCATTTCCCATAAGCATACCTAACTTTGCCATCCCTATGTTACTGGAGTAAGTTATAATCTCAGAAACAGTAAGATTGCCAAATCCTCCATGAGTATCGTGCAGAATCCTGCCTTCCAGTTCACAAACTCCATTATTACAGAAAAGGACATCGTCAGGTTTTACTAAACCTTGTTCGAAAATACCAGAAACTACAATGGGCTTCATTAACGATCCAGGCTCGTAACTATCGGTGATGGCCAGATTCCTTCTGCTGCCAGAAGGAGACTTCTTGAAATGATTGGGATCATATGTGGGGTAATTGCACATAGCCAGCACTTCACCTGTCATTGGATCCATTACAACGGCTGTTGCAGAGGTTGGTGACCATTTCTTACAAGCAATTTCCAATTCTTCTTCAGCGAAACGCTGAATATTTGCGTCAATCGTCAGCATCACATTATCCCCATGCTTTGGCATTTGCACCTCTGCATCCGGTGTAATGATTTGCCGTTGAAGCGCATCCCTGTTAATTAACTTGTAGCCGGGTTCCCCGGATAATACGCTATCAAACGACAGTTCGACACCTTCAAGTCCCTTCTCGTCAACATCGGTAAACCCAAGGACATGACTGGCTAACTGTTGATTGGAATAGAATCGGTGATACTCGTATTTAATATAAACACCTTTTAGAGACAATTTTGCGACTGCGTTAAGTTCTTCATCGCTAACCTTCCGTTTAATCCAAACAAATCGCTTGTCTTTATTAAGTTGTTTTACTAATTTTGATGAATTAAGTTTTAAGAGCTTGCTTAACTGATATGCAACCGTAGAGATGTCTACAATTTCTGCAGGATCTACATAAACAGATCCTACCTGTAAAGATTCGGCAAGTTTAATTCCATTTCGATCAAGGATTGCACCTCTTCTGGCGGGTAATTCGATCTTTTTGCATTGCTGCGCTTTTGCGAGTTTAACATATTTCTCATGATCAGTGAGTTGAATACGCCCCAGATGAACAGCGAGCGTAATAAAAGCCATAATGAGAAAAACGCCAATAATATTTGCCCAAAATTTATGTTTCTTTAAAGGTAGCATGTTGGCAATTCGTAAAATTACATCGAACTAAAACAGACGCCTACAATCAAATTTTACGAACGCTTTCGAGATAAAACAACCTTACCCCGAAAGCGTTCGGGAGGAGGGCACAACAGAAACTACTCTTAATATATATTAATTTGAGTTTTAATTGTGTAATGAACAGCAATTTAAAATTTGGTCTTTTTGTGTATATAGGTCTTTATTCAAGCTCGTTTTTAGTGATTTAGCCACATTCTCTTGGAGCTTTGCCTGTCCCAACATGATAATTCCTGACGTTGCATCTTGTGGAACAAGGGGCATTTTTAGTGATTGTATTTTGTAGACAATAATCTGTAGTGACTTAAGCCGATTAACATAATAGTTCAATTTTCTGTTTTTTTCAGATAATTCAGTGCAATTTTTCTGAAGCTTGGCTTCCTGGTATCCTAATTCTATAATCTTATTTCTTTCCCATACCAGAAACATTGCCATAATGATAGCAATAGCGAACACTAACAACATTCTTGATACACCCATATCAAATCCTTTCCGCGACCCTTAGTTTTGCACTCCTACTTCTTATATTTTCCCTTATTTCAGCCTCACAAGGAGTTATTGGTTTTTTCGTAAGTATTCGGAATACGTTTTGTTTTACCATTTCAATAAATTTATTCTTTACAATCCTGTCCTCTAGGGAATGAAAACTTATAATTACAATGCGTGCGCCTACTGCCATATAGTTATAGATTTTGTCTAAGAAGATTTCTAAATTTTCCAGTTCTTTATTTACTGCAATCCTCAGCGCCTGGAATACTCTTGTTGCAGGATGGATCTTACTTTTGCCTCTTGGTACAACTCGTTCAACGACACCAGCCAACTGTCTTGTTGTTATAATACCTACTTCCTTTTCTTCTTTTAGTATGGCCCTTGCAATCCTTCTAGACCATCGCTCTTCTCCATATTTCCACAGTAATTCTCCTAACTCTGTCTCAGAAAGCCTCTGGATTAAGTTTTGTGCAGTAATGCCGCGCGAACGATCCATTCTCATATCCAACGGAGCTTCTTTCGCGAAACTGAAACCGCGATCTGCCTGATCAAACTGCAGAGAGGATACTCCCAAATCAAGTAACACACCGTTAACCTTATCAACTTCTGCCTGACGCAATACTTCATCGATATCAGAATAATCTGCATGATAAAGCTTAAATTTACCTGTTGTTTTTGATAGAGATTGCTTAGCAGTTTGCAATATTTCCATATCTTTATCGATACCAATCAAAAATCCATCGGGTTTGATCTTGTCCAGTATCTTGATCGCATGTCCACCGCATCCTGCAGTACAATCCAAAATTGTTTGCCCTGACTGCAGGTTCAAGTAATCGAGCACCTCCTCAACCATTACTGGCTTGTGTAGAGGCGTATCTGTTATGTTATCCATTTTTATCATTCTGTTTACAATTGTATTGTATAGATTCTTTTTGTCGAATTTCAGGGAGAGAATTACCCAATTGAAAATAAATCCTCCGCTATCTCTTCAAATCCCTTGTCATGTTCTAACTCGTAATTCTGCCAATTTTTCTCATCCCAGATTTCAATACGACTGCTGACTCCAACAATTACAACATTCTTTTGAATCTTAGCAAGTTCTTTCAAATATTGCGGAATCAAAATACGCCCTTGTTGGTCACAATCTGGAATTTTTTGTGCCTTAGAAAAAAAAAGGCGCTGGAATTGACGCGCCTTTTTGTTTGTAAATGAGATTTGTTCTATTTTCGATACAACTTTCTGCCATTCACTGGAGGTATACATGAATAGGCACTCGTCGAGTCCTCGAGTTACGAAGAATCCTTTTCCTTCCGTCTTCACATCAATACTATCTCGAAGAGGAACTGGTATGGCCAGTCTATTTTTGTCATCAATCGTGTGATGGTACTCACCAGTGAACATTGTCATTTCTCCCCACTTGTCCACACTTTTTACCACATACGGCTATGACAATATACTTTTTTATTTATTTGTCAAGAAATATTTTTATTGTTATTTTAAACACAAATTAGTTGTATTTATTTGCTACCACAATCGTTGTACTATTTATTTTTATGAATACAACATATTGTGTATTTCTTGTTATGGTATTCTTATAAAATATTTAAAAATTATTTTTAAATTCACAAATTGTACAAATCTGATATTATTTTTTTAGATGTATCCTGTTTTAAATAAATGCTGAACAACTGAAACTAGGCTTGTGGAAATTTATACAAAACTATCCGACTACGACTATAATCTTCCAAAGGAGTTGATTGCCCAACAACCGCTTGAAAATCGTGATGATTCCAGGTTACTGGTACTTTATCGAAATACGGGCAAGATAGAGCATCGGAAATTTTATGAAATTACCGATTGTTTTTCGCCAGGGGATTTTTTGGTCTTGAATGATACAAAGGTACTTCCTGCCCGTTTACCGGGGAAAAGGATTGGTGGCGCTTCAATTGAATTATTATTCATTGAGGAGAGTGGAGAAAATCGCTGGAAGGTATTAATAAAATCAAAT
>JAUSDH010000058.1 GCA_030650655.1 Candidatus Brocadiaceae bacterium | reverse complement strand
TTGAGCGTAGGCGGGTCTTTAAGCAGGTACTCAAAGGGATATGTGCCGATGAAGGATATTAGAGAGACGGTATGGGAGGAAGTGGCGCGTGAAAGTTCCGGCAAAAAGACTTCCTGATACCAATATGATACTCAGGTATCTTCTTGGGGACGAGCCACGCCTTTATGAAAAGGCTGCGAAAATTTTTGAGAAAGTGAGAATCGGTGAGGAGAAGGTCGTCATTCTCGAAAGCGTCCTCGTAGAGTGCATATACGTATTGACAAAATTTTATAAGGTCCCTAAAAAGGAGGCCTCGGCAAAGCTCCAGGAGTTGCTGCATTACAGAGGTGTTGCTAATGACGATAGAGACGAGCTTATCGAGGCATTGACCACTTTCGCCGAGAAGACCTCCCTTGATATCGTCGACTGTATTTTGTGCGCAAAGGCAAAAAACTCGAACATGTCTCTCTTTACTTTTGACGAAGCTCTTATGAGCCACTCAAAACGATCAACCACTTAAAACAGCCCTGCTTGTCTCAAAACTCAGCCGATAAATATTTAAACCTGTAGCGTAATCTCCCGTTTTATTTTTGGCCCAGGGGCGCGCTTGACTCCATACAGAAAACATTAACATGTGATTGGTGAATGGGAGAACTGGTCATCTTCTTTTGTTTATTGGTAGTACCATCGCATCTGACTTGGGTGCGCAATGACGGGAGGGGATTTGAACCTAGGGGAGGAGATTCAAACCTAAGAGGTTAGTTCATGTATTTTTAAAATAAAACGACAAAAAAACAAGGGGTTAGCTTTCTGCTAACCCCTTTAAAATGGCTGCCTGATCTGGACTATTTAGAAAAAGTATAGTTCCATATTACCTGGGGTTAGTAGCCGTCTCCTTTGCGTGCGCCACAGCTGCAAGGTATTGACAATTTTCATATATCTGCTATCATTGTTTTTGCAAGAGCAGGAAAATCAATTGCTTCACAAGTCTTTTCGGTTTAGAGCACGCACTTGTTATATCAGTGTGACCTTTGCCATTTTCTAAAAATGGACGCACTCTAGAAATTCAACAACCCGGTAAAAAAGGCCCACTTCATGAACAGAAGCGGGCCTTTCGTTTTTTACAATGCTTTGAACATATCCTGTTGAGAGGGTTTACCGTTTAATCTATTCTGTTCAGCTTTGCATAGGTGCGATCCGCTGAGTTAATCGGCGACAAGAATACAAAGATCATCAACCCATCTTGTTTTTCTCCTGCGGTTTCTCTCTCAAAAAATCAACGGACAGCCGCTGCGGCATAAATAACCTATTAAGAGATATCATGGAAGGGATTAAGCCGCCCTTTACGCCGAGCCAGGAACTGAAGGCTCTGATTAAAGGCCTTGGCGTCGGGATTGTCATAATCGATAAAGATATGAAGGTCCTTTGGGCTAATCATGCCAGCGCGGCATTGGCCGGCAGGCATAAGTGCGTCAAAGGTTCATACTGTTACGACCTGCTGAATAAAGGCCGAGGCCCTTGCAAGGGATGTCCGTCTGACAAGGCATTTAAGACAAGGAATGTCGAGAGATCACGCATTTATGCCGGCAACACAAATGGCGGAGGGAAGTACATTGAGCTTACGGCGTCTCCTGTTTTTGATAAAAAAAGGGATGTGGTCGCGGTAGCCGTGATCTACTGCGACGTCACTCCGAATGTCGAGGTGGAGAACCAGCTTAAGGAACACAGAGACAGGCTGCAGGCGGTATTCGACGGCATAGGAGACGGCATATCCGTCATCGACAGGGACTTTAACATCAAAAGGGTAAACAGGGAGATACTGCGCATATTCAAAAAAAAGGATTTTTCGGATATTCTCGGCAGGAAGTGCTACGAGGTATATCTGCAGGCGGACAAAGCCTGTGACGACTGTCCCGCGCAGAGGAGTTTCAAGGACGGCGCTAAAGGCCAACTATCCAAGGTATGGGGTGGGAGGTTTAAAGAGAAGAGGGTATTCGATATATCAACCTTTCCGATACGGGACTCCAACGACAATGTGGCCCAGGTAATAGAATATTTCAGGGACAACACCGGGATGCTCAAGCTTGAGGAGCAGATATTGCGATACGAGCGTCTTGCGGGGGTCGGTGAATTGGCAATGGGTATAGCTCACGAGCTTAGAAATCCGATCGGCAACATAAATGCCTCGGTACAGTTTTGCCTCGACAGATACGCGGTCGACAAAAAAATGAAAAGGCACTTGAGGGTTATTCTGAGAAATTCCGAAAGCGCCAACAGGATCATCAAGGACCTCCTGGATTTTGCCAGGCCTGATGACATAGTGCTGAAAGCAGGGTCTGTCTCCAAAGTGTTGGAAAGAGCCTGCGCTCTCGTCAAGACGCGCTGCTTAAAGCAGCGCGTGCGTCTGTACAAAAAATGGCCGCAAAGGCTCCCCGTGGTCATGTTGGATGCAAGGCGGCTCGCCGGGGCATTCTTGAACCTGATCTTGAACGCTTTAGACGCCATGCCTGAAGGCGGCAGCATGATCGTAGCTTCATATTTCAACAAGCAGGCAAAAGAGCTGGTTGCAACCTTTACTGATACCGGAGACGGAATATCGGCGGAGAATATTCCAAATATCTTCGATCCGTTTTTTTCAACGAAAAAAAGCGGCGTCGGGTTGGGCCTATCCATTGCGCACCATATTATTACCCATCACAATGGGACGATACTGATAAACAGTAAACAGGGAATTGGCACCGAGGTGACCGTTAGTTTTCCAGTCAGCCAGGATCTATAGAAGAAGGATGGTAAGGGATGGCCAGGAAGTTGAAGACAATCATGGTGGTTGACGATGACAGGGACACCTGCTGGCTGCTTTCTCAGGTGCTTGGTTCGTACGGCTATGGCGTTAAGACCATCTTTGACGGGAAATCAGCGATAGCGGAACTCGTCAATGGCTCGCCCGAACTTGTACTTCTCGATCTGAATCTTCCTGAGATGGACGGGATGGGGGTTTTGGAAGAGATCAGGAAGAAGAACAAAGATGTCATAGTGATTATCCTTTCCGGCTATGGCGACACAAAGAGGGTGGTAAATGCCATGAAGCTGGGCGCTTTCGATTATATTACGAAGCCCTTTAACAATAAGGAATTGGCGGCGCTGATTAAAAACGCAATGGAGTCGCGCCGAAAGGCCGACACGGAAGGAACGCGCAAAAACACCTCATTATCCTCACCGGAGAGTGTTAAAGGCATCTCCCCGCAGATCAGGCATGTATTTGAGCTGATAGATGTGGTCGCCCCGACGAATATGACTGTCGTGCTGCAAGGGGAGAGCGGGACCGGAAAGGAGTTGATGGCCCGGCTGATACACTCGAAGAGCTCCAGAAAAAACGGCCCTTTTGTCGCTCTCGATTGCGGGACATTGCAGGAGACCCTTGTAGAGAGCGAACTATTCGGTTACGAGAAAGGTGCGTTTACCGGGGCGGCGGAAAGAAAGGAAGGATATTTCGAGCTCGCAAACAACGGGACATTGTTTCTCGATGAGGTTGCCAACATAAAAGAGTCGGTCCAGCTGAAGCTTTTACGCGTGCTCCAGGAACGCAGGGTACGGCATTTGGGCGGAAAAAAAGACATTCCGGTAGACGTAAGGATCATCACCGCTACAAATACAACGATGAGCGAACTCGTGAAGCTTGGAAAGTTCAGGGACGATCTCTATTACAGGTTGAACGAGTTTCTCTTAGAACTCCCTCCGCTCAGATGCAGGAGTGGAGACATACCCGTACTTGCCGGACACTTTATCGAAGAGGCGAATCTGGAACTCGGAAAAAAAGTAAGAGGTCTGACTGAAAAGGCAACCAGGGTCTTTTTGAATTACGCCTGGCCGGGCAATGTAAGAGAGCTCAGGAACATTATCAGAAGGGCCGTCCTTATGACAGAGTCGGAATATATGGATATCGGTGACGTGCCGGGAGAGATGCAAGGCGTACGCCACGAAACGGTCACCGATGTCTCCTGCGGAGATGTTTCGCTTCGGGGTGTATTGAAGGAATCAACTAAAGACCTGGAGCGCGAAATGATCGAAAAAGTCCTGGCACTGGCTAAAAACAATAAGAGCAAGGCGGCAAAGATATTGCAGATCGACCGGACGACACTCTACTCAAAGCTCAAATCTCTTAAGATACGAGATCTGTAGGTAGAACACTACAAACTGTTCGGACGATACAACACTTTTGAAAGGGTCATGCGGAGCCGGATGCTGAAAAGATATTCCCGATACCTGAAATCCATGGAAAGATTCAGCAAATACGGCAGGAATAGATGTTTTGCGGAGCTTCAACAGAACTCTTCAGGCGGGCACGGTTATTGCAGTTGCTTATATGCGAAGGACGAGAGTTACTGACTGAACCGTGCAGGTGTCCGAGCGAAAGATTGTTTTTGGGAAACCGGGAAAGAAATTATGCGAAGGATATTGGTGGTTGATAACGACAGAGATATGTGCGGAATTATCTCGGAGATATTAAGAGATGAAAACAACGAGGTGAATATCGCGTACGACGGCAACATGGCGCTTGCAAGGATTAAAAAAAAACTTATGACCTGCTGATACTCGATTATAAACTTCCGGGCATGGGCGGGATAAGGGTTTTGGAGGAGGCCTTGCATAGAAAGCCTGGCTTAAAGGTGGTAATGATCTCGGCGTACGGCAACTGTGCGGTAAAATCGAGGGCAAAGGAGCTTGGCGCCTGCGAGTTTCTGGACAAGCCGTTCAATGTCAAAAGGCTCAAAAAGGTTGTCTCAAAGGCTTTGAAAAAAAGGACAAAATTGGCTTGCCCGGGTAAGCCGGGTAAAAATGCTGATGAAAGGAGGTGAGTGTTATGGCAGTCGAAAAAACGATGGCGTCTTCAAGTCTGGTCGAGGTAATAGACCGCATCCTTGACAAGGGTATAGTCATTGACGCATGGGCAAGGGTATCGCTTGTCGGTATCGAGCTTTTGGCGATAGAGGCAAGAGTGGTCGTCTCATCCGTTGAGACATTCCTGAAGTATGCCGAGGCGGTGGGTCTCACAGCTGCAGAGGCGACAGCTGCTTGATCTCTGCGGGGACTCGAAAGAGGTCTCTTTGACATCCCTGGTGGATAGAGGCGCTGCAATGCAACAGTCCTTACAGTCCCTCTGTCAGAAGAAAACCAGGCGTGTCATAGGGATCCCCCTTGAGTCGGGATAAAGGCAGACGGTCACGGTGTGGAATCAATAGACCTTTCAGGTTGATGAAATGGAAAATTTCGAGTGCGCAAGAAAATCGGTTGGTACTCTGCTCGATTCGTACGAGAAGAGTACAACGGTAATAATAGGACTG
>JAUSDH010000197.1 GCA_030650655.1 Candidatus Brocadiaceae bacterium | reverse complement strand
TTTTGCAAGTAATGGGCAACGTTCGGGAATTGCTCTCTCAAAAAGATGTTATAGAATTTGTAGTAAAGAATCTTTCAGATAATGATATCCAGGTGGTTGAAACCTTTATTAAGAGTAGGAGTGGCAATGTGCTGTCCATTAGTCATCCTGTCTCTACTCTGGAAGAGTTGTTTTTAACTATCATACAACAGAGCAAATAAACTGTTCTTTTCCTTGTTAAGATGATACTAACAATTGCCGGTCATACCTTTCGGGAGGTAATCCGAAAAAAAATATTACACGTACTGATTGGGCTTGGCATCCTTATTATTATTGTTTCACCCTTTATTCCAACAACAGATGAGCCTGATGCCAGAGTCAAAATGATGCTGGTGGTATTTTTTCAGGTGGTGGTACTTCTGTGTATCGTAGGGGTAATTTTCCTTTCTGCCACATCGCTACCTCATGAAATAGAAGACAGGACGATTTATGGTATTTTATCAAAACCCATCTCAAGACTGAAAATTGTTGCAGGCAAAATAACGGGATTTGCCTTGGTATCAGCTCTTGTACTGGTAATTTTGGGTCTGGTAAACATTGTTGCCATTCAACGGGTTTCGTCAAGATTACCTGAAGGATATAGAGGTATTTTAAAAGCCAGGAACGAGTTTACCGCCTCACGGTTTTCCATTCAGGGTAAATCGCATCATATACGACAGGGAATTGTATGGATTGAAGGAGGAAGAACGGGAATTGCGTTATGGAGTTTCTCTGATTTATACAAAAAACTCGATAACAAATCTTCCCTTGAGGTAGAGTTTAATCTAAAGCTAGATAGTAGCAGGAAAGATATCGATGTAATCCCATTAGTTGTGGGAATAGAAGATGCAAATGTGGATCAATGGAAAACGTCAGTTTTATCAGCAAAAATAGACGAACCGTTAACGTTAAAGATAGACCCTGCGATTGTTGGAAAAAGTGGTGCCGTAAATGTTACAGTTTTTCCTATACACAGTACGGATTACATTGGTGTAACACAGGGGGATGTCAAGCTATTCGCGGTACAAAATGGTTTTGTATATAACTATGCGAAAGCGATTGTCATAACCTTTCTAAAATTTTTATTAATTATAAGCATTGCGGTAATGGGGTCTACGTACCTGTCCGCGCCTGTAAGTATCGCGTCAGCCTTAGTTGTTCTTTTGTGCGGGCATGTCCTGGACTTTTTTAAAGATTTTTCTTTGGTAATTCAACGGTATGATGTGCATGAACATACATTGCCGGCTGTTCTTAAAAAACCTAATATTCTTTTGGTCTACATAGATTACCTTATTAAGAAGCCTTTGGAGTGGTTTTCGTTTATTTTGCCCGATTTTAAAAGGTTTGATAGCCTGAAATTTCTCTTGAAAGGTATAAATATTCCTTTGGAAACTGTTGGTGCTTCTCTGGGGTATACAGCGATATATGCGGGTATTTGCCTTTTCTTAGCATCTATAATATTTAAAAAGAGAGAGTTTTTTTAAGTACTCTTGATACATCGAAAGAGGGTTCTTTTTCTAGTTGTATTAATTGGCGCTATCTTTTTTGTCAATATATATGTTATTTCTTTCCGTGAGACATCAAAGACTGCGGTGTATCGCTATGACCCATCGGAAAGTATTCCATTGCTTCTTCTGGGTGGGCTACGGGGAATTGCGGTAGATTTTCTCTGGGCAAGGGCTATTGCCCGGCACGAAGAAAAAAAATATTACGAATTATTAACGATCAATAAGCTGATAGCCAAGTTGCAGCCTAACTTTCCGGCCGTTTGGATTTTTCAGGCATGGAACATGGCATATAATATTGCCCACGAATGGGATGCCGCACGAAACAAATGGAAATGGATTCATACGGGATTAAACTTTGCAAAGAAAGGAACTGTTAAAAACTCCACGAGCGGGGATCTTTTCTTTGAGCTTGGACATATGTATTTGCATTTGTTTGACCAGCGTGTTTTTAAATATGCAGCGTATTATAGAGAACAATTAAAGCAGGAAGACGGAGAGGATAATTACGAAGCATCGCTTTATTGGTTACGAAGGGCGCTTTTGCATGGCCCTAAATTGCATAACGTTTTAGCTATAGAAAGAACTATTTGCCATGCCTTATGGCAAGCATCGCTGTGTGCCGAAAGAGAAGGAAATATCGATAAGGCGCTCCAATATGCTGAGTCAGCCCTGAATGAGTGGAGAACGTATCATACCAATCATCCAGAGGATACTTTAACCGATGTAGGCGAATTTATGAGCGCCATCGGGGAAAAAAAGGAATTTTTAAAAAGGTTACCGAAGAAAGACGTTTGGTAGCGAAGGTAAGTTTCTTAGGTATGAATCAACAAAGTTAGAAAAGAGAAAGGAGAAGAAATCAAGCCGATGAATAGTTTTTTGCGTAAATTTAAACCTGTTTTTAGAAATAATCGTGTCAGCATTGTAATGATACTACTGATGCTGACTATCCTGATCCTTGGGGCATCAAGGTCGGGATTATTTTCTCGCAATGTCCAGGCGCAGACTGCGCTGAAGACGAGTGCGGAAAAACCCATGTTTGAACTTGGCGAATCCACTCAAAAAGACAAGCCTCTTTTTGAACTGGAAGCTCCTATGCATAAGGCAGCGGCAGATACACCACACTCAATACCCAAATTGTGGTGGATTGCACCGATTGGTGCGCTGTTTGCCCTTTTTTATGCGCGAAAGTTCTACAAAGAAGTCATGAAGGCGCCCGAAGGAAACGAAAAAATGATTTCGATAGCCGGTCATGTCAAAGAAGGCGCTTATGCCTACCTGCGGCAGCAATACAGGGTCGTAGGTATATTTTTTATCGGCGCTTTTCTTGTCCTTCTCTTAATTTCCTTTGGACTACACTCCCAATCAAAGGTAGTGCCTTTTGCATTCTTAACCAGTGGTTTCTTGTCTGGATTTGCAGGTTTCCTTGGTATGAAGACAGCCACCAGCGCCAGTTCAAGGACGGCTGAAGGCGCAAGGAAATCCCTGAACCAGGGACTCCAGGTTGCATTTAGAAGCGGCGCCGTAATGGGGCTGATAGTCGTGGGCATGGGGCTTCTGGACATTTCCTTATGGTTTTTTGTGTTCCGTAAGTTTACCGATATCTCATTGCTTGATATGGCCATGATGTTACCATGCTTCGGTATCGGCGCAAGTTCTCAGGCATTGTTTGCAAGGGTTGGAGGTGGGATATTCACAAAGGCAGCAGATGTGGGCGCTGACCTGGTGGGTAAGATAGAGGCAGGAATCCCCGAAGATGATCCAAGGAATCCCGCTACTATTGCTGATAATGTCGGAGATAATGTCGGTGACGTTGCAGGTATGGGTGCAGACCTGTATGAGTCGTATTATAATTCAATGCTGGCATGCGCAGCATTGGGTGTGACCGCCGGTCTTGGTATTGCCGGCATGGTTGTACCCATGATTTTGGCAGGAGTGGGTATCTTTTTATCCATTATAGGTATCTATGCCGTTAAGACAAAAGAAGAGGCATCGCAGAAAGAACTCTTGAAGGCATTGGGAAAAGGAATCAACCTGAGTTCAATTCTAGTCTTGATTGTCTCCGCCGTAATTATCAAGTTTATGCTGCCCCATAATTTTGGTGTCTGGGGTTCGATAGTTACTGGATTAATAGCAGGGGTTATTATTGGTAAAGGCACGGAATACTATACATCCTCCAATTATTCGCCAACAAAGGGCATTGCCGGGCAAGCAAAGACAGGTCCCGCAACGGTAATTATTGATGGTATTGCAACGGGTATGATGTCCACAGCTTTACCCGTTATTACCATTTCTATAGCAATCTTGTTGAGTTATGTCTTTGCGGGAGGTTTTACAAATATCTCCCTCGGTCTTTATGGAATTGCTATCGCTGCAGTCGGCATGCTTTCAACGCTGGGGTTAACATTGGCAACCGATGCCTATGGACCTATTGCAGACAATGCCGGTGGTAATGCTGAGATGAGTGGCCT
>JAUSDH010000187.1 GCA_030650655.1 Candidatus Brocadiaceae bacterium | reverse complement strand
TCTGGAAGAAGAACTTGCCATCCTGGGAAATCGTCAAGACCCGTTCCTCAAGCTTGCTGGTGGAGGCATATTTGGTGGAAGGTAGTTCCAGTTTGATGTTTGGCTGCTCTATGAAACTCGAGGTAACCAGAAAAAACAAGAGTATCAGGAACAGCATATCCACCATCGGGGTGAGGTTAATGATGGATTTTGTAATACGTTTTTCTCGGAAGCGCATAGTCTTATTTAAATTTATGTTTTATCAAATCCTTTGGCCGGATAAAGTTTATTCAAAATGTGCATGGAGTATTCTTCCATTTCAAGAACAAAGGTATCCACCTTTTTGTCAAAATAGCTAAACGCAACCAGGCTTGGAATTGCAATAAATAGCCCAAACACCGTGGTTCTGATTGCTTGTGCAAGCCCGCCAGAGAATGCCTTGGCCTGACCGAGACCCAGTTCTGATATAATTCCAAAGATATCTTCCAGTCCCAATACCGTTCCCAGCAGCCCCAATAAAGGGGCTACTGCGGTAATGATTTCCAGCACCAGAAGCCTCTTTTCAAGAGCCCTCGTTTCCTGCCTGCCAGCGGCTTGAATATCAATAAATTTTTCTTCCCGCGAAAGGTGGTTATTCGTAAGGATTCGCTTCAACAGGTTTGAAAACGGACCTGATATTACCTCACATTTTGATATTGCAAAGGGTATATCTTCGTAACTACGAATTGCCTCTATGGTCTGTATGATTTCAGGTCTTAATATCTTGTCTCTGCGAAGATTTATTGCCCTTTCGATGATTACTGCAAGTGATAAAATAGAACAAATTAACAGTGGTATCATTATAGGACCACCGCCTATTAGCCATTCCAAAGTATTACTCCCTCCTGTTCATAAAAATAATAACCTCAAGACTCGACCACAGTCTTTATACCACAGAATGAAAACTATGGTTTGTCTTTGTCTAGAAAAAGTAGAAATTAAACTTTACATCAATTGACGGTTCCTTGATATTGGACGGGAAAGGGTTCAACGGTGCTGCATTTTTAATCGAGGATATAAGCCTCGAAGCCAGTTGAAAATTCCCGGCGTCATCCGCTATCTTTACATCGTCAATAGAACCATCGGGTAAGACTTTAAATTCAATAATGATCGGTTTATCGTTTTTCGTTTCAAGTTTTATCTCAGCGCGGGTCCCGTATCCAAGGAACCAATAGAGCGATATTCTGTCACGAATATGCTTGAAATAATCGGCATATTCGTGCTTTTGTACGTTGAAAGACGGCGCACCTGGAATTGACGCATTGGATATCGTATCCTCAAAGAGCGCAGGATCTTTGCTTGCCCCCGTTGCCTTTGCATTGACATTAAAGGAGACCTTGGGTTTTTTAGATTCACCCGGACTTTCCTGCTCATCCAATCCCCTTTCAAGTCTGCGTTGCGGTTCTACACCTGACGACTCTGAGGGGGGCACAGGTATTTCGAGTTTAAGCGCTGCCGTATCCTTAGTTTCCTTTGTTTCTGCGAGTTTTTCTGACTTTACCTCGTCCTTTTTTTCAGTTTCCTCTTCTTGAAGCGACGATGACAATGATTCATCTTTTTTCTCAGATTCTTTGTTTGTGTCGTCCTGTTTATCGGTAAACAAAACCCCTTCACTGTTTGGTAACGCTTCCGCCGCCTCTTCCTGCACGATGCCGCGTCCGATGGTGAGTCGTTCCCTTTTTGGCGCTTGTGTCGTGGTTTCTGTTTTTATCGTCTTTTCTTGTTTTATTGTCTCCGCCGCCCCCGTTTTTTCCTTGTGTTCTTCAGATACCGTTTGGGGCTGCGGTCTTTGAGGCTGTTTCGCAGGCTCCTCCTGCTTTTCTAACCCCTGGGTGAGGTTCGCATATCGTGGCGGAGAATTTCTATCATAAGGACTCTCCTTAGCAACAAACGCCTGTGCCGTGGTTTCCTGTTCTTGCTTTGGTTGCTGGCCATCCACAGGTAAGGGATTTCCTCCTTTGCCCAGGAGCGGCGCTTTGGAATGCCCTTCGGCATGGGGTTCGTTATTGACCGGTTGGTCACTGTCAGGAAAGTTGTCCTTTGCTACAGAACCCTTTCCACCGATTTTATCGGTATCAACACTTGTCTCCTCATCTTCTGCGTTATCCGAATTGTCAGTAAATATTTTATATTTCTTTTTTTCAGCTTCTTTTTCTTTTTTTAGCTCATCTTCGCTCTGGCCTTCTTTAGTATCTAAGGATGTATCTTCTCTTTGCATATCAGTATCCTCAAGTTCCAGCATAACTGCATATTCACTCGGTTCACGGATAAAGCTGTCTCGAAGCGATTTTAAGCTGAGAAATTGATATGTTTGTGGAGACAGGAAGATGATAATCCCGTGGATGGCGAGGGATGCGGCAATAAGGAATGGAAACAGGTTTTTATTAAAAAAATCTGTACGAAGTTTAACGAACATAGTTTATTAAATGCAGGGAAGTAATAGTTTAAACTCATGTATTATTGTGAGTGGTGTTATGCATGATATCAAAGGCTACATACTGTAGTAACTTCTTAAACTGCCGTCATTTATTGTATCCTGGTTTCGGAACAACTTCTGAGATTCTTATCCCCGCTAAAGCGATGTGCGGGGAGCATGATTACTTGCTGTTCAAACGAGAAAATCGCCATGAATCCGCGCTTTCGCAGGAATAACAGGACATGAAATTTGATTCTTAAAACGTCTTAAAAAAGTTTACAGCATATCCATTTTGTTGTCAATGAGAATCTCATAAGCCGTTTTGATAATTCTTTGCACTGATATTAAGAGAGTTGAATTTCCTGGGGTCTGTGGCTTTGATAATAATCGAAACGGAATGCTGGTTGAATCCTTTAAATCCCTGGGTTCGCTGCAGGTTTTCCAGATGACTGCCGACAGCGCCATTCCCAAGAAACGTTTCATATTGAGCCTTTGTGATAAAGCCTCTTACCAAAACTTCATCCAGCCGTTTTTTGTTCACACTCCAAGTTTCCCCTTCGGTAAAGGCTTGTTTCAGGAATTCAAAATAAGAAAAGGGATTCATCGTATTGACGCCTTGCTGTTTCAGATCGGTACGCAATATTTCAAAATCAAATCGTACTGCAAGGTGGTGGAGACCAGCCTGAAATATGCTTTCCCCGTGCAGTCCTACCCATAACCCAACCGTTCCCATGTGTGTAATTTGTTTCAGCTCGTACCGGGTAAAATCTACATCCCTTTCTTCTTTTAAGAGGTCAATATCAGCAAACACCACGATATTGCATTGGGGATGCTCCAGTATCTGGGCGCCCCAGCCTGCCTCCTCACCGGCAAAAAACTGCTCGCGATGCGTAAATCCCATGATTTCAAAGATTTTTATAAGTCGCCTAAAATTCTCACGTGACGAGCGGTATGTGTGGTGGTCGTGGTTTCCCCACCCGAGGCCAAGCCTGTCCTGACGGGCCTTTTGTAATTGGCCAGCCCTGTTTCTTCTTTCCCAATACATTCTTTCTGCCCTGAAAAAGGCATCTGTTACCCTTGCTGGGGATAGCTTTTTACACAGGTCTTCCACCAGTTTCTGTGTAGCATCCATACCTTCCTCTAGATTTCTAAAATGCCGTTCTCTGCAGAAAAATATTTCCAGGGCTTGTCTGTATTCCAACGCATCACTTGTTTTCTCATGGATGCGGAAACCCTGATAGCCCCGCCTCTCTACCGCTGAGAGAATATAATCACCCTGGGTAAAAATAACTGCTTTCCTGTACGGAGCATATATATCACCTTCGATAGGAATACCCCTGCCAATCACCTGGATAAAGTGGTCCAGCCTCTCCGGTTTCAGTGCAACTTCAGTGAACTTTTTTTTGCTGAGGAGAATCGGGAAGAAAACGGTTTTAGACGGTACAAAGACTCGCATATCCGCTGGAGCTTCAACATCGTGCACTTCCAGAAAGCCAAGTTCCTCGATGTCTTTCGCACGAACAATATTTTCAGGCAGCACA
>JAUSDH010000175.1 GCA_030650655.1 Candidatus Brocadiaceae bacterium | reverse complement strand
TTCTTGATTTGTACTGACCGCGAAGATTTGGACACCCAGATTTATAAAACATTCGCCGGCTGCGGGGTGGTGGACAATGATAATAACCCCTGCCGGCCAGCCAGTGGGAAACACTTGGCGGAACTAATGAGCCATCACAAGTCGCATGTATTTACGATCATTCAAAAATTCAACCAGGAAATAGATCCAAACGAAGGCTACACCAAGCGCGACGACATTATCGTGATTACCGATGAAGCGCACCGCACTCAATATGGCAAGCTGGCGCTGAATATGCGCAATGCCCTGCCGAATACCAATTTTATTGGCTTTACCGGCACTCCACTTTTTAAAGAGGATCAAATAACCAAGCAGGTGTTTGGCGATTATGTTTCTACCTACGATTTCCAGCGGGCGGTGGAAGATAAATCAACGGTTCCCTTGTATTATGACTCGCGCGGTGAAACTTTGGGTGTGGCAACCAATGATATCAATGAGCGCATAATGCAAAAACTGGAAGAAATAGAGATTGACGATATTGATGTAAGCCAGAGATTAGAAAAGGAATTGAAGCGGGATTATCACATAATTACGGCTAATAAACGGCTTGATCAAATTGCCCGTGATTTTGTGGAACATTATTCGACTGCCTGGGAAACCGGGAAAGCGATGTTTGTGTGTATTGATAAGGTGACCTGTGTGCGGATGTATAACCTGATCGTGCAGTATTGGGAAGAAAAGATAGAAGAATTAGAAGAAGCGTGGAAAATGGCGGATGGCGAAGAAAGAGAGCAGCTAAAACAACAGATAAAATGGATGCGGGCGACTAAAACAGCGGTTATTGTTAGCGAAGAGCAGGGCGAGGTAGATAAGTTTAGGAAGTGGGGGCTTGATATTACCCCTCATAGAAGATTGATAAAAAACGGCTTTGAACTTGCCGATGGTACGCGCATTGATGTTGATTCGGCTTTTAAAAAGGAAGGGCATCCGTTCCGAATTGCGATTGTTTGCGCGATGTGGCTGACTGGATTTGATGTGCCGAGTTTGACCAATTTGTACTTAGACAAACCGCTTAAGGCACATACTTTGATGCAGGCTATTGCCCGGGCAAACAGAGTAAATGGTGATAAAAATAACGGACTGATTATTGATTACTGCGGTATTCTCAAAAATCTTCGCAAAGCTTTGGCGACTTTTACCGGTGCGGGCGATAAAGGAAGAACGTGTGGCTTGGGGCCGGATGAATTAGACCCAACCAGACCAAAAGAAGAATTACTTGAGAATTTGAAAGAAGCGATTGATTTGGTGAGTACATTTCTCACTGATCGCAAAGCTTCGCTTGATACGATTATCAATTCAACAGGTTTTGAAAGAAACAAGGCAATTGTCGTAGCGAAAGAAGCAGTGAATGAAAATGACGAAACGAGGAAGAAATTTGAAGTAATGTGTCGTGAGGTATTTATTAAATTCAAAGCGTGTCTGACAATTCCCGGAGTAAATGCTTGTCGTAACCAATACAACGCTATAATATCATTTACAAGAGCCTGCAAAAAGATCGTGATAAGGCTGATATTAGCGACATTATCAAACAGCTTCATGAGGTTATTGACGATGCAATTAAAGTTCACCCAGACAGAGGTAAAGAACCGAGCAAACCTTACGATATTAGCAAAATTGATTTCAATCGGTTGCGTGCGGAATTCGAGAATACAAAAGCAAAAAACACCACTGTTCAGAGTCTTAAAAGTGTTATTGAAAAAAAATTGGAGCGTTTAATTCAGAGAAATCCATTAAGGACAGATTTTCAGTGGCACTATGAGGAAATAATCGCAGAATATAACAAAGAAAAAGACAGGCAGAATATAGAAGCAACTTTTGAAGCGCTTTTGAAATTTGTGGAGGATCTGGATGAAGAAGAAAGCCGGGCTGTGCGCGAGGAACTAGACGAAGAAACATTAGCAATTTTTGATCTTCTGAAAAAACCCGATTTAGACGCAAAAGATATAAAGAAAATTAAGAAAGTGGCAAAAGAATTACTTGAGATATTGAAAGCTAAATTAAAAGACCTTTATCACTGGCAAGACCGGGAGCCGTCGCGCGATACCATAAAGGTAATGATAAGAGATTTTTTGTGGAATGAAACAACCGGATTGCCTGTTAATTTTTATACAGATAATGAAGTTGAAAAGAAGACAGAAGAAGTCTTCTATCACATTTATCGGGCATATCCGACAGTGCCGTCTCCGTATTATGCAGTAGCAAATTGAATATAAATAACGAGACAGGTAATAATGTCATGAAACCAATTTTTACTGATAAACACAACTTTGATTGAAATAATAAAGCCGTTTCAGGCCCTGTATAATTAATAAAAGAATTTGCCGCCAAACCGAGCGAAGCTCGGAGTTCAGCCAAAAGCGGAACGAAAAACTTAAAATCATCCAATCCGAAAGGGTCGCTTCTCTGCCAGAGGCGGACAGGTGCGGGGGGGGCGGAAGGGTGGTCTGGGGGATTCCGTCTGCCCTACAAATCCTTAGACTTTGCTCAGGACAGGTTTTGGGCGAAATCTGTTAGAATATTTTTAAACGCACACCGCCAAGTATTAATTTAATACATGGTCATGCCCCAAAAAAACAAATTTATTCGTAGCGCAATCATATTCTTATATTGACACAAAACAAAATGTGTAGGTATAATGCCTTTGTAATTATTACATAATCAATTTATGCCACTTCGATGAAGATTGGAATTATTGCGGATACACATGATAATATTGCTGCGATTCAAAAGGCAGTTCATTTTTTTAATACCCAGGATCTTAAATATGTCATCCATGCAGGTGACTATGTTGCCCCTTTTTCACTAAAAGAATTAATGAAGCTAAGGGCGAGGTTTTTAGGGATATTTGGGAACAACGATGGTGAACGGAAGGGTTTGCTTGGTGTATGTAAGGACATCCATGAACCACCCTACGATGTCATTTTGAACGGGAAACACATTATTATAACCCACATGATTGAGAGTCTTTCAAAACGGTCGAAGATGAACACTGATATCATTATCAGTGCACATACTCATGTTCCTGAGATTAAACAAGGTAATCCCATGTGTATCAACCCTGGCGAGTGCGGTGGGTGGCTGAGTGGCAAAAGTACTGTAATGGTGCTTGACCTTGAAACATTTCGTGCAGAAATTATTGATCTTTCAATGGTGTCTTTTAGATAAAGGTTAAAAGTGTACGGGCAAATTTCAAAACAGGTATTTGTGTTTGTTGTATTGTGTTTATTCAGTTGCGCCACGCTCTGCGGATGTGTGTTACGGTCGCTTACCATTGATTCCAGCCCTGCCGGTGCGATGGTTTTTCTGGATGATGAACCGATTGGTGAGACACCAGTGACAACTACTTTTACTTACTACGGGACACGAAAGATTACACTCGAGAAAATAGATGCAGAAGGCAGACTCCTCTATGAAAGAAAGATTGTTTATGAGAAGATTAAACCGCCCCTATATCAAATTTTTCCCTTTGACTTTTTTTCTGAACTTGTGATACCTGCTAAACTGAAGGATGAACATTATCTTACGTATCAGTTAGACCCATTGAAACAGTTGCCAAAAGAAGAAATTCAAAAAAAGGTTATAAAAAATGCCGAGGAGTTACGGGAACGGTTAAGGATGCCTGTATCCCGTTAGATGATTTTAAACATTTCTTCTAAGGGTTTACGATAGGTGGATTCCGGAATATCCAAAGGATATCCAACCGGTGTTATTGCTACGGGCTCCATTCCGGGGGGTAAGTTTAGAATAGATTTTATGATGGGGACTTTAAAAGCAGCAATCCAACATGTAGCGAGCCCTTCCTCTGTTGCAGCAAGAATGAGATGATCCATCGCAATTGCGGCGTCAATATCTGCGTAGTTTTTTCCATCGCCTCGTTTCCACGCCTTTTCCGGGATACTGCAGGCGCAGATAATTACGGGTGCTGTATAAAACCATTTTTCACCGTAAGCGTTCTTTAACTGCTGTTTTGTTTTTTCATCTTTGATAACAACAAAATAGATAGGTTGCCTATTGGCAGCACTAGGGGCAAGCCTCGCAGCCTCCAATATTCTGGTGAGCTTTTCTTCTTCAACAGGGTCAGGCTTATAAGAACGAATACTCCGTCTTTGCTTCATGATGTCATAGATATTCATGTGCTTTCCTCTCAAAATTCCATAATCTTCCAACGTTTAATATTTGCATACAATCGCAGCATGGTGCTTGCATTTACCGCTATTGGATTTCCTACCATACGCATAAATTTTACATCTAAATATTGATTGGCATAGGCGTAAGATGACGAAAGGTCGATATTATGCTCTGCAACAAGCTGGTTTACGGCCTTTACTTTTCCGCCGCTGTAAGAGTGTATGCCGTCTATTTCCCCTGTTATTTTGCCTTTATTGTCAATGGCAAGGCAAGTACCCACGCCTATATCAGCGTCACAGTATTTCTTGAAACATTCTACCAAAGGACTTAACGTTCCGGATAGTAAAATAATCAAATAGCCTGCATCTTTCAACCTGCTTATTTCTTGTAATGCAGTTTCTGAAATATGTGAGGAAATTTGTTTCTTAAAACACTCTTTTATCTCTGAAACAACCATTTCGTACTCTTTGTCTTTGAGATAATATTTGTTTTTTCTAAGGTATAATCCTTTTAACTGCAAAAGGTTACTGGTAAAGACATTTGCAAATCGCAATAAGTCTTTTGTGGTAACAATTCCTTTGTTTAGAAGATAACGGAAAAAAACTCTTTCTGAAGAAATATTTCTGAGTATTGTTCCATCAATGTCAAAAATGGCTGCCTTTTTCACGTAGTGAATTTTACTAAGTATGTGGATGTCTTTTCAATAAAAAACTTGTTAATTGAATAACATATTATGCATACAATGGATTGATTGATATCTTATATTTTATAAAATCATAAGTACCGATAAATAAAACATTTATTCTTCCACCTGTTGTATAGAATATAAATATGTATACAAAATATTGTATTTTTTCTTGACAAAGATTTTTTTTGTGTTATATTTACGCCCCATGTTAAATATACAATATGTTGTAAGCAGGGTATGTTAAATTTTATTAGGGAAAGGGGGAGATAGAAAAGACGGTTTGTAAAGTGAGGTGTTTTTAAATCAAATTCATTTGTAAGTATTCATTAAATTATCCTGCTTGATTTTAATATTTCAAAAAAGTTTTGTTAAGTAAGGGATAAGGAATAGTAAGCACACATAATAATAAGGAGATATGAAGAGATGACAACGGCAATGCTGGAAAGACCTTCGGTGTTAGAGAGAACGGGTAACAAAGACGATATACAGTATTTTATTGAAGAAAAACTGAGTGCCTTTGATGCGGCAATTGAAAGACATGAGTTTTTAGAAATAGATGGAGATCTTCCGGGGAATACGCCTAAAGAGGATTGTCTAAAGATTGTTAACCACAAATTAGAATGTGCATATGCCATAGATGTTGATTCGGTGCTTCGGCAAGATTTAGAATCGGTTATCCATGCCCTTGAAACGGGAATCTTTACGCGTCTTAACGGAGTCACCAGAATTGTTGGATATTACAGCAGGGTGTCCAACTGGAATAAGTCGAAGATCGGTGAATTACATGACAGACATATGGGAAAATATTCAGTACGGTAAATATAAACGAAGGTAAAATTTCTCCCAAGGACCCCTTTGTTATGAGCCATTGCAGTATTCTATATGCTGCAATGGCTTTCTTTTTTGAATAACGCAGAGAACGAGCACTTCGTTTTTCTCAGGCGTCTTTTTACAGTTCAGGAGGGGAAACGACTGAAGAAGTCTAACAGTGAATGCTCATTATAAATTTAGTTTGTTCCAGGAATAGGGGGAGGCATTCTAACCGTAAGTACTGGACATAGGGATTTACGTACAACCTTTTCTGCCACGCTCCCCAACATGACGTGAGAAAGTCCTGTTCTACCGTGTGTACCGATTACAATAAGATCTACGTTAATTTCCGTAGCTGCGTTAATAATTTCATTAAAAGGTACGCCTTTTACTACAATTGTTTCTACCTCTAAAACATCCGTTGTCCCCTCTGGTAAGCTTTTCATCAAGTCTTCGCGGATTTTAGATTCATCAATCTCGTTGAGTTTATGCGGGCTGAATTTATATATTTCCGTATCGTATAGGCGAGAATCGATTACATGCATGAGATATAACTTTGCCTCATCTTTCAATGCCAGAGAAATGGCATATTTTAAGGCAAGATACGAACATTCAGAGTGATCCACAGGACATAATATCTTCTTTAATGTAACCATACAACCTCCAGTTGTTCATTTTGAATTTTATCCAAACAGAACCATAATCATTTTGTTTTACAGTTAAATGCCGATGCCGTCTACGGTCGTGTTGCATTCTGGGCACTTCAAATTGACAATATTGTTTTCAATAATTTGATAGCCATATCTTTTGATGAGGACTTTCTTGCATGTATAGCAATACGTATTTTCCCCTCCCTCGCCCGGTACGTTACCTTCATAAACATAGCGTAAACCTGCCTCAAGACCTATTTCGCGTGCCATTCTAAGCGTATCCACAGGAGTTGGCGGTTTTTCAATTAACCGATATTTTGGGTAAAAACGGCTTACATGCCAGGGAATTTCAGGCCCTACACTCTTTATAAATTCTGCAATCTGTCTCAATTCAGACTCTGAATCGTTAATTTCAGGAATGATCAATGTGGTAATTTCTATCCAGATGCCCATCTCTTTGTAAGAGCGAATGCAGTCGAGTACATTTTCCAGGCGTGCACCGCATAGCTTTTTATAAGTTTCATCGGAGAAGCTTTTTAAATCTACGTTAGCGGCATGGAGGTACGGTTTTATAGTAGTAAGGGCCTCACGTGTTGTATATCCATTGGTTACAAACACATTCTTAAGAGACTTTTGAGCGGCTATTTTCGCTATTTCATAGGCATATTCAAAAAAAATAGTGGGTTCCGTGTAGGTATAAGCAATACTCTTACAGTGGTGGCTCAAGGCATCCTCAACGATCTTTTCCGGGGCAACGTCTTTTCCCACAATCTGGCCAATATCCTTCGGTAGTTGTGATATCTCAGAGTTTTGACAGTTCAGGCATTTGAAATTACATCCCACCGTTGCGACTGAAAATGAGGTAGTTCCAGGATAAAAGTGATAAAGTGGTTTTTTTTCAATAGGGTCGATATTCTCTGAAATAAGTTTTCTGTAAACGAGGGAGTAGAGTATACCACCATGGTTTTCGCGAACTCTGCAAATGCCCTTTTTGCCATCTTCAATTACACAGTGATGACGACAAAGATTACATTTCACTCTGTTCTCAGCGAGCTTTTCAAAAAACATTGCTTCTTTCATAAATGTTTACCTGTTAATAACCGTTAGAAAATACATAGTAAAGACTAAAAGAAAGTTGTCATTGCGAGGAGGAACGACGAAGCAATCCCTAACATGAGATTGCTTCGCTGTCGCTCGCAATGACGGATTCATGTCAACTTATTTAGGGCGTTTACTATATATTTACGTTGGCCTCGTTCTTTCAAGGGTATTTGATTTCCATGGAGATTTTAAGGTCCATCTTACAGTTTTTTATTAAATCTAGCAAGTGTTTTGTCTTGTTTAAACTAAGTGTTAATCGTCTAAATAGTAGTTGACTGAAATATTTATAATGATATAATGTTCAAAAATATGACACATATCCTTTTCAACAAAAGGAGGTGATCGAAAAATGGTAACAGGTAAAATCGCATCATGGGAACCTTTACAATCACAAGGAGAACAATGTTATGATTAAGAAAAGGAGTAGTGCAGGTTTTACGTTAATTGAGTTACTGGTTGTAATCGCCATTATTGGTATTCTTGCCGGTATTTTGTTGCCTACATTAGGCAGGGCGCGCGAATCTGCACGCAGGGTACAATGTGCATCAAATCTCAAACAAATCGGATTAGCCATTAATATGTACTCGAATGATAACTCTGAAAATTTCCCAGGATACACAGATACAACCACAACTAGTACGACCGAATTAAACTCATTGGGAAAACTATTTGACGCATATATTACTGATAGAAAAGTCTTTAGATGCACAAGTGACGCTGGTGTTTCCGAAGCAAACAATTTACTTTTAACAACAACGAATACTGAATTCACAACAAGTAGATGCAGTTACGGGTACGATGATAATCATACGGCGACTGATGATCCTGGTGTTGCTATTGCAGCAGATGCTAGAGGAACATCTACCAGCAATTATTTATCAGATAACCATGCTACAAAAGGACAAAACGTTCTTTACTTAGATGGACATGTAGAATGGAAAGGCACAACAACTTGTGGATATTATAACGGAAGTTCTTTCGACAACATCTATGCTGCCGGTGCAAGTGTTGGAGGAAATAATACCACTAAAGGAACAGAAACCGCAATAATGCAATAACCAGTTTCCGTTTTTAATAATTATTAAAAAAGGGTAATATTCTTTTCGGATATTACCCTTTTTTCGTTTTTATGTAATTGCTCAGCTATTAGCAGAAAAGTGCATCTGAGTAATCTATATTCAATAATAATTTGTAATTGCCAACTGCCAACTGCCAACTGCTTACAATACCTCATTCATACTGCCGCTGCGATAACCTTCTAAGTCAATAGTGACATATTTATAGCCAATTTCTTTGAATTTTTTAACAAGCTCTTTCCGTTTGCCATCTTGCAAGAGCAGGGTGATGTCTTCTGGCATGACCTCAATTCGTGCAATAGTATCATGGTGTCTGACACGGAATTGTTTCAGTCCAATACCTCTCAAGTAATTTTCCGCCGCTGCTACAATGGTTAATTTCTCCTCTGTGATGGATTGCCCGTAAGGAAACCTGGAGGACATGCAGGCATAGGAAGGTTTGTCCCAGTTGGGAAGTTTGAGATATTTTGATATTTCACGGATGTCTACTTTTCTCAATCCGCTTTCTCTCAAAGGACTGCGAACCTCAAGTTCCTTAGCGGCATCGAGTCCGGGTCTGTATTCACCTGTATCGTCGAGATTAGCGCCATCTGCAACATTTTTATACCCCTTTTCCTTAGCAATTTCTTTGAGTTTTCCAAATAATTCTGATTTACAGAAGTAACACCGGTTGGGGGGGTTTTCGGCAAATCCCTTGATACCGAGTTCGCTGGTATCGATGGTCATATGTGAGATGCCGATTTCTTTTGCTATCTTTTTTGCCTCTTCGTACTCATAGGCAGGATAAGTCTCTGATCGTGCAGTTACGGCAAGGGCTTTATCTCCAAGCACGTCATAACAGACTTTAGCCACAAGGGAGCTATCCACGCCCCCTGAAAAAGCTACTACAACGCTTTCTAAGGCTTTTATATTATCTCTTAATTTTCTCAGGTTTTCCTCTATATCCATAAATCTTTCTTTGCGCTCTTTGCGTCCCCCATTTCCATGAGGGCAGGCATTTGTGGTGAATTATTACGACAAATCGAGCATTTTTTGAATTGCTAATCGTGCCTTTGCTGCGATATCATCCGGTACCCTTACCTGGTAAACCATATCCTCCAAAGACCACAAAACCTTTTCTAAACTTATGAGTTTCATATTAGAGCAATCGGCAAGTTGCGTGATTGTATAAAAAACTTTTTGTGGATTTTCTTTTTTTAAGCGATGTAAAATGCCAATTTCTGTGCCGATAATAAATTCTCTGGTATCCGTTTCCTTACAATATTTGGCAATACCAGTCGTACTGGCAACATGATCTGCTAATGCAATCACATCCGGTGTGCATTCCGGGTGGACAACAATCCTGGCTTCAGGATGTGCTGCTTTTATTTTGATAATATGTTCTGCCAGAATCCTATGATGGGTAGGACAATATCCTTCCCAAAGTATCATGGGTCTGTTCAGTTTGGACGATACATAGCCTCCCAGACTTTTATCCGGAACAAAAAGTATTTCATGTTCTTTGGGAATTGAAGAGACGATTTTCATTGCATTGGAAGAAGTACAACATATATCGCTCTCCGCTTTTATAGCGGCCGTGCTATTTACATAACAAACAACTCGGGCATTGGGATGTTCTTTTTTCTTTATCTTGAGCTGTTTAAGCGTTATCATATTTGCCATAGGGCAGCCTGCATTTTCATCGGGTAATAATACCAGCTTGTCGGGGCAAAGGATTGAAGCTGTTTCTGCCATAAAATGTACCCCGCAAAACACGATTACCTTTGCTTTCGCCTTTGCCGCTTGCTGAGAAAGCCCCAAGGAGTCACCTGCAAAGTCTGCAATGTCCTGCACCTCACCCCTTTGGTAGTTATGCGCAAGGATTACGGCATTCCTTTTGGTCTTTAATTCTTTTATTTTATCAATTATTGTAGCCAATTTGTTTAATTATTTTCACTAATGATGAATAGTTGATATTAAATACACGACTTAATAACCAAATGATAACAAAGCGCCTGACATTTTTAAATACTTTTTTTAAAATGCCCAAAACTCAGGGTATTTCTGGCTTATTCACTGATAAAATATAACTACTTCCCAGAGTCGTTTTACCTTGACAATAAAAACTGTTTTTGATATCATCAATCAACCGAAGTATGATATTTTTAAAGATTTAGGGTAAAGTGCACGGATTGCTTAGCAGGAAATACTTAGGGCGATTAGCTCAGTTGGCTAGAGCGCTTGCTCGACAAGCAAGAGGTCATAGGTTCGAGTCCTATATCGCCCACCATTAGTTTCATGTTGTGATTAACTTTAAAAATCAAAATATATCAACTCTGAATTTCATTTGAGTTGTTATAAGGAGTAACGAAAAAGTTTTCTAAATATGGTTAAAGTTACGTTACCTGACGGGACAAAAAAGGAGTATAAAGACAACATAACTATCGGGGAAGTCGCAAGCAATATAGGTAACCGCTTGGGTGAGATGGCACTGGCGGGGAAGGCTAGCGGCGTACTCGTAGACCTCAGTTTTCCTATCAAAGAAGACATTTCTCTGTCTGTTATAACGGAAGATACAGAAGAAGGTTTAGAAATCCTTCGCCACAGCACAGCACACATTATGGCACAGGCGGTAAGCCATCTCTTTCCTGGTGTAAAACTCGGCATAGGTCCTACCATTGAAAACGGGTTTTATTACGATTTTGGTCTCCAGCATAGTTTATCTGACGAAGATTTAAAGAAAATCGAAGAAGAAATGGCGAGGATTATCCGTGAGGATATTTCCTTTAAAAGAATGGAACTTCCTCGTGATCTAGCCATAAAGAAAATGGAAGCACTTGGCCAGTCTTTCAAGGTAGAACTTATTAAGGATATTGAGGATGATACAGTATCATTTTATACACAAGGAGATTTTGAAGACCTGTGTCGCGGTCCACATATACATCGGACAAGCAAGGTAAAGGCATTCAAACTTCTGAGCGTGGCTGGCGCTTATTGGCGTGGGAAAGAAACGAATCCCATGTTGCAGCGTATTTACGGCACGGCTTTTTTCACACAAAAAGAGCTTGATAAATATTTAAAGTTTCTTGAAGAGGCTGAAAAACGCGATCATCGAAAAATAGGAAGAGATCTAGACCTTTTCAGTTTTCACGAAGAGGGAGGGCCTGGGCTAACCTTTTGGCATCCAAAGGGTGCCAGAATCCGGAACATTATCGAGAATTTCTGGCGGGAAGAACATTTCAAAAGGGGTTACGATATTGTTTACAGTCCACATATTGCGAAGATCAATTTGTGGAAGACCAGTGGTCATTGGAATTTTTATCGTGAGAGCATGTACTCTCCAATTGAGGTTGATGGTCAGGAATATATCTTAAAACCCATGAACTGCCCCTTTGCGGTGCTTATCTATAAAACTAAGCTTCATAGTTACCGTGATCTGCCATTGCGGTGGGGGGAGTTGGGAACTGTCTATCGATATGAGCGGTCGGGTGTATTGCATGGATTACTGCGTGTGCGTGGATTTACACAAGACGATGCCCATATTTTCTGTACCCCCGATCAATTAGAAAATGAAATCTTAGGTGTGATTGAGCTTGCTCAATTTATGTTGTCAAGTTTCGGGTTTAATGAATATGAGATAGAATTGAGCGTACGAGGTAAGGGAGAAAAGGAAAAATACATAGGTCGGGACGAAGTTTGGGATCATGCCGAAAATGCCTTGAAAATTGCCCTCGACAAAAAAGGACTAAAATACACACGGATGGAGGGAGAGGCGAAATTTTACGGTCCAGCCATTGATATCAAGGTCAAGGACGCTATAGGCCGTGGATGGCAGGGACCAACTATTCAGGTAGACTTTAATCTGCCAGAGAGATTTGATGTTAAGTATGTCGGTTCAGATGGTAATCATCATCGTGTCGTGATGGTACATCGTACGGTTCTAGGTGCAATGGAACGGTTTGTGGGATGCTTAATAGAACACTATGCGGGTGATTTCCCTTTGTGGATTGCACCAATTCAAATGAGGATATTACCCATTACCGATGCACACATTGATTATGCAAAAAAATTACAAGCCCAGTTGCTTTTAAAGAATTTTAGGGTAGAATGTGACACGGGCAGTTCCAAGATCAATTATAAGATACGTGAAGGCACACTGGAAAAAATTCCCTATTTACTCATCGTTGGAGACAAAGAGATGCAGAGTGGTTCTGTTGCCGTTAGAAGCAGAAAAAGGGGAGTGGAAGGGATGATTTCAATTGAGGAATTTATAAATAATGTTGAAACTGAAATCCGAGAAAAAAAGTAATTTTCACTTTATAGGAGGAAAATATACATTTCACAAGAATTGAGAATTAACGAACGTATCCGCTCATCTACGGTACGACTGATAGACGAGAACGGTGTGCAGATTGGAGTGATTACCAAAGAAGAGGCTATAGCAAAGGCAAAGAGTGTTGAATCGGACCTCGTCGAGGTAGCCCCCGATGCAACTCCACCTGTTTGCAGAATTATGAACTACGGAAAGTTTAAGTATAAACAAAAGAAAAAGATGCATCAAAAGCAACACGTGGTTCAGTTAAAAGAATTAAGATTAAGGCCAAAGACTGGCGAGCATGACGTTCAAACAAAAATACGTCAGGCTCGAAAATTTTTAGAAAACAAAGACCGCGTGCTTATTAACATGATGTTTAAGGGGCGCGAACGGGCTCATGCTGAACTGGGCAATGAAATTTTAAAACAAATTGCTGTTGCATTAGAGGACATCGCTAAAGTGGAGAAGGATAGAATATCAGATGAACGCAGAATGGGAATTATCCTGTCTCCCAAATAAACACTAGTTTCAATATAAGGTATAGATATTTCAATCTTTTATAATTCCCCTCTAAAAAGAGGGGATAAAGGGGTGTGTACGTTTGTCATAACACACCCACAGCCCCTATGGTAGGTCAGGCGTTCTCGCCTGACATTTATGATGACTACCAATAGGGGAGCTTTAAAAGTCGCTGCCGAAGGCAGCCTAATTTAAAATGGAGAATTTGCAGATGCCAAAATTAAAAACACACAAAGGGCTTAAAAAAAGGATAAAGGTTGGTGCTAGAGGCAAGGTCAAGAGATCAAGGGCTGGGAAAGGCCATCTGCTGTCCGGAAAATCAGGAAAACGCAGGGCGCACATGAGGAAGAAAGCAGGAGTTTCTCCGGCTTTTAGTAAAATTATGAAAAGAGCTTTAAATTTGTTTTAAAGATACTTATTTAAATTTTTTTAAAAGAGAGTTGTTATATGCCAAGAGCGACAAAAGGTTGTGCAAGAAAAAGGTCTAGAAAAAGATTACTAAAGAAGACTGAAGGCTACTGGGGAGGAAGAGGGAACTTGTACCGCAAAGCCATGGAAACTTACATCCGTGCCATGGTGTTTTCCTTCAGAGATAGAAAGGCACGGAAGAGGAAATTCAGGGAATTGTGGATTTCCAGAATTAGTGCGGCAGTCAGAGAGCGTGGTATTTCATACAGCCACTTTATTCGTGGATTGGTCAAGGCCAATGTGGATTTAAATCGGAAAATGTTGGCTGAGATGGCGGTGAATGATAAGCCTGCTTTTGACACGTTAGTTGAGCAGGTAAAAGCAGTAATTTGAAAATTGTGTTGTGAATCAATAAGATTTTATAAACGACACAGATTACCACTTTGTCGTTCGATTTTAGGCACGTCTTCATGGTATTGAACCATGAAGGAACGTGCCTACATTTTTTATATGCTTTTTTAGATACTCATCGTATGTTAGAAAAATTAGAAGAAGTAAAAAGAAACATACAAAGCGAAATTAAGTCAATTACAGCACTGAAAGATGCCGAACAGCTTAAGATAAAATATCTGGGAAGGAAAGGTATTATTCATGATTTCATGAAGCTGATACCATCCTTGCCCGCAGAACAACGTGCTGCAATCGGACAGCGGATTAATTCTCTTAAGACCGAGGTTACAAATATCGTAGAAGAGTTATTGAAGAAGTTTTCTGTAGAAATAACTTCAAAAGCTAAACATGAAATATTCGATATAACGTTACCGGGTAAACGTCCTCTTGCAGGGAAAAAGCATCCGCTTACTCAAACAATTGATGATATCAAAGAAGTATTCGCACGGTTGGGTTTTGATGTGGTCTATGGGCCGGAAGTGGAATCGGAATATTATAACTTTGAAGCCTTAAATATCCCCGCCGACCATCCCTCCAGAACCGATTTTGATACTTTTTATATCAAAAACAATATGCTTCTCAGAAGTCAGACATCCACTGTTCAAATTCGCGTTATGGAAAAGCAAAAACCCCCTATTCGAATTATTGCTCCCGGCAGGGTGTATAGGCCTGATACTGTGGATGCCAGGCACTCATTCATGTTTCATCAAGTGGAAGGATTACTCGTGGATGAAGGGGTAAGTTTTGCTGATTTGAGGGGGGTACTGAATCAGTTTATTAAGACCTATTTTGGCCAGGACGTTCAAATGCGTTTTAGGCCGTCCTTTTTCCCATTTACCGAACCCAGCGCCGAGGTGGATATCTCGTGTTCTCTTTGTAAAGGTAAAGGATGCAGCGTGTGTTCTTATAGTGGCTGGGTAGAAATATTAGGGGCGGGAATGGTTGATCCTAATGTATTCAAGGCCGTGCATTATGACGCTGAAAAATACACAGGCTTTGCCTTTGGGATGGGCGTTGAACGGATTACCATGTTAAAGTATGGTATCAATGATATTCGCTTTTTCTATGAAAATGATATACGGTTTTTATCGCAATTTTAAATGAAGATCAGCTACAACTGGTTAAAAGAATATGTAGATATTTATTTGTCGCCGCAGGAGTTGGCGGATAAGTTGACGAATGCAGGGCTTGTGGTTGCAGAGATTCAGTCCGTTGAAGACGATTTTTGCCTCGATGTAGAAGTAACATCCAACCGCCCTGATTGTTTGGGGATTGTTGGCATTGCACGTGAAGTCGCTGCAGTGGTAGGGGCGAGTGTTCAATTCCCAGAAACAAATTACACAAGTACAGATCCCCGATCTGAGTCGAGGACAGGTATAGAGGTGTCAAAACTAATAAGTATTGCTGTTGAAGAACCGATACTCTGTCCACACTATACGGCTCAGGTAGTACGGCATATAACAGTAAAGCCATCTCCGGAATGGATGCAAAAAAGGTTGAAATGTATTGGACTTCGACCGGTAAACAACATAGTCGACATCACGAATTATGTGATGATGGAGACAGGGCAACCTCTCCATGTCTTCGATCTGGATAAGTTGTCAGATCAAAAAATAATTGTTAGAAGGGCAAGGATCGGGGAAGAAATAGTTGCTATCAATGGAGCCAGGCGTGCGCTTTTCCATGATATGTTAGTCATTGCGGACGGCAAAAGACCAGTTGCCATTGCAGGTGTTATGGGAGGTAGGGAAACAGAGGTTTCTGCGTCAACCAGGAACATTCTCTTAGAATGTGCTCAATTTGAGCCAAGGCAGGTACGGCGTACATCAAAGGTAACAGGTATTGCTTCAGATTCGTCATATCGTTTTGAAAGAGGCGTTGATCCTGAAGGTGTAGAACTGGCATCAAAAAGGGCTGTAAAGCTTATCAAAGACTTTGCCGAAGGAGAAGTTGCTAACGGTGTTATCGATATAAGATCGGGAAAGTACGAAAAGAAAAGAATTACGCTTCGAATTGAAAGACTAAACAAAGTACTGGGGTTAGAAATAAAAAGAACTGTTGCAAGTGACATCTTAAAGAGATTGCAATTTAATGTTATAAATGAAGTAGCTACCTTTATTGATGTTGAGGTACCAAGCTTTCGAGGCGATGTCTATCGTGAGATTGACTTGATCGAAGAGGTTGCCAGGATTTACGGATATAATAATATTCCTACAAAGACCTCTATCAGTGTCCGGGGAAGCGTGAAGAGTAAAGATGCGATTGTCGAGGATTCTGTTCGCCAATTTTTAATAGGCATTGGTTTTTATGAAGCCAAAACCTTCAGCATCGTTGATATTTCTCCCTTGCAGTCCGTGAATTTGTGGTCAGATAGGGGGGGTATCGATATTGTTAATCCACTTCGGCAGGAGGAAAGCCGCTTGCGTACATGCCTGTTACCCAGCCTCATACGTGCTAAGACATATAATATGAATCATGGTGTGGAACAGGTGAGAATCTTTGAGATAGCTAAAGTTTACCTCGCAGGTGAAAAACTACTGGAAGAAAAGACCTGTTTATCCATACTCGCGGATACCGATTATTTTACATTAAAAGGGATCGTTGAATCTTTGCTTTTAAATCTTAATATCGTCGCAAAGGGCGAATGGCGGGGAGACATTAGTGTTATTGGATCAAATTTATTTAGAAATGAAAAAGCTGCAAAGATCTCATTAGGTGATAAACCATTAGGGTTTTTAGGAGATGCCAAAGAATTAGGATTCAAAACATCACCATGTATGGTGGAACTGGATATGGATCTATTAGTTGAAAAGGCAAATTTTGTTAAAAAATACAAAGCTATGTCTCCGTATCCTCCAGTTTTTCGTGATCTTTCTATAATAGTTAATGAAGAATATACTTGGGCAGATATCGAAAGATGCATTACAAGTACGAGAACTATTTATTCTGATTATTTAAAGGAAATAAATTTCTTTGATATATATCGTGGCAAACAGATACCCGCAGGGAAAAAGAGCATTGCGTTTAATCTATGCTTTCAAGCGAATGACCGGACATTGAAAAGTGAAGAGGCTGACACTTTCCAGCTGGCAATACTTGATAATCTCTGCAACACCGTCAATGGTGTCAGTGCAGAATTGCGAAAACTGTAAACAGGTGAATCCTCCCCTCTATCAAAAAGATTCAGAAATTAAAGGACATATCGGGAAATCATAGACTTTTGTTTGCAATTTAATAAAGATGAATATTCGTGTGTTAAAGAATTTTAGAGAACGGCAGCTACACTTTTTGGATTTGCTGATACTGGCAGCCGTCTCTGCTTTCGTAATATTTCCGGCTCTTGGTCAGAACAGACATTGGGCTAGTCGTGAAATACGCCATGCAGAGATCATTCGCGAAATGGCTGAGAGTGGTGATTATCTTGTGCCAAAACTCTTGGGTAAAACATATTATGACAAGCCACCGGTAATGCATGTCGCTGCGGCTATTCTCATACGTATTGTGGGTGAACCTAGCATGACACTTGTACGAATGCCTTCCGCTATAGCTGGCATCCTGGGAATACTGGTAACCTATGGAGTCGGGCTTTTGCTGCTCGATAGAAAGACAGCGCTTATCGGGGCATTTGCACTGCTTGGTATGCCGGGTTATAGTCTTATGGCACGCCAGGCCAGACCTGACATGATATTGTGTTTTTCGATCATAGCTTCATGCCTTTTTCTCTGTCTTGGAATGAGAAAATACCGGCGCATCCCGCGGATGTTGTACTTTACACTTGCAGGTCTGTTGGCTGGCCTTGGGGTGGTAACAAAGGGTCCATTTGGAATTCTTTTTCCTGTTTTTTTTGCGATACTTGTCCCATTCCGCCGTCAAGACCTTAAACGACCACGGATAGGCTGGATTATCTTCGGATTTGGGGTACTGGCAGCTATAGCTCTATGGGCAGTCCCTGCTTATTTCCGTGACGGTGGAGTATATCTCCATAGAGTGATTTTTCAACCTGACCTTGATGTAAGCAAAGGTGGAAATGGGGGTCCTTTCTACTACGTATGGATGGTACTATTACTTGCGCTGCCACTTTCGTTGTTCCTGCCTGTTGCAATTGTTGATTTACGGCGGCGCGGTTACTCAGCAATGCTCGCAGTTGCCGGAGCTATTTTCATCGTTATTTCGTGCATTCCCCAAAAACGACGACACTATCTATTACCTCTGTATCCATTCCTTGCGCTTGAGATAGCTGCTTCAATCGTTCGACACAGCAAAACGAGTAAATTGGTACGACGTTCAGCCTGGGTGCTTATTCCTCTTTCCGTGATTGCAATTCCAACGTATTATGCAATCGTACAGCCACTAGCGCATCCCGATGAAGATCCTGATATGCTTTTTGCAAAAGAGGTACTTAGCGTGGTTGAACAGGATGCGAGAATTTATTGTGCGAAGAGCGAGGAAGAAATGGCGTGGGTTGGGCGCCAACATAAAAGGATTTACAAGCTCCCCATTGACTCATCTGCCAGCAAGGTACTACGTCATGCCGAATCCAAATCTTATCTGGTTATAGATGAACATGGTTTGACAGCGCTTCTTAAAATTACAGAACCTTTACCAATTGAGTTAATCTTCACTCGAAAGATAGATCACGAAAAATCGATGCTTTTCCGCGTCAAGGAACATTCGTTCGACGTACCGTAATATGTCCGAGTGTTAGTTATTTAGTAACAGTTCAGCACCCCCACCTGACCTCCCCCATCGAGGGGGAGGAAACGTTTTTCCCCCGCCCCTGGTGGGAGGGGTTAGGGGAGGGGGGTGAACTGATACGTTATTTAATACACATTAAAATACTGCAAACTGTCTTTGCATCTCGTATAAGCCCTTTCTTTACCATCTCAAATGCCTCGTTTAGCTTCATCTGTACGATACCCTTGATTGACTCGTCTGCCTGGTGATTCGTTTGTGTCTTGACGAGATTCGTTGCCTTAAAGAGGTGCATAGTCTCACTCAAGATTCCTGGGGATGGATAGAGAATCATGAGAGGTTCGAGTGTTCCAGCTTTGTAGCCTATCTCTTCTTCCAATTCACGTCCTGCGCATGTGATAAATGTTTCACCTTCATCAAGTGTGCCGGCAGGAATTTCATAAATAAGTTCTTTTATAGCGTGTCTGTATTGTTGGATAAGGATAATCTCATCTTTTGTTATAAAGGGAATAATGGCAGCAGAGCCTGGATGTTCGATAACCTCCCTCATCACCTTTCTCCCATCATCCAGAACTATTTCATCTTTTCTCACATTTATTTTTTTACCAGAGTAAATAATCATATAATTTCCTTCCAAGTTAGAAAGTCCCCTCTTGGGAGGGGATTTAGGGGTGGGTAAGTCGTTAATTCGTAAGATATTTACTGAGATTTCACGACCCTTGTCCTCGTGAAAACGCGGAAAGGGACCCACCCCCATAAGCGCTAAGTTAAAATTACGGATTAATTTAACCGTGTATTGAATAACGAATATCGAACAAGGAATTTCGAATTATGAAGTTTTCTTATCCTCCTTTTGTCTCGCGGTTTTTACGCTTGTTACAAAAATCGAAATAAGCTCATTATTCTCATGAATCAGTGGTTC
>JAUSDH010000161.1 GCA_030650655.1 Candidatus Brocadiaceae bacterium | reverse complement strand
TTGAATTTCGAAGGAAAAAAACTTAATAATTCGACATTTTTTGTTCGATATTCGATATTTAATTGCATTTAAACTGAATTCGCTTCTTAAGTTAACGCTTATGCCCCTTTATCCACTCTTTTTTAGAGGGGAATTACACTTGTCCTCGACTTCGATCGGGGAAAAGATTGAAACTCCTAAACCTTAAATTAGGCCTTCGGCGACTTTTTTGCGCAACCGAGATGGTTGTGCTACCATTTTGAAATTCCTATACATTGAATTATGCCGACTTCGGCAACTAAATATTCCCCTCCCTTGATGGGTGGGGCATGGGGTGGGTGATTAGTCTTTTCCTTCACCCCGTTAGATGACAGATATCGAATATGAGACACAATGAAACTCACAAGTATTTTCAAAGTTACACTATTCACTGCAACACAATATCTAACGGGGTGAACCTCCACCTAGCCTCCCCCATCGTTCGACTGAGCGTTCGACTGAGCTCACGCCGAAGGCTCACGAAGAAGTCAAGGGGGAGGAACAATAGTTTGAAATTCCTGAACATAAATTTAACAACCAAAGCTGTTTAAAATTTTGGAAATCTGCCAGGGGTAAATTCAGGAATTGAAAATTTGTGATGTGAGATTTAAAATTATGAAATGTGTGTAATTTTTGGTTATTTAAGAACCAGTTCTATTTTGGGAAATTTATGGTAAAAGTTACAATTAACAAATCAATTCTAGAGCTTATTGAAGGAGATATTACCGAGCAGGAGACAGATGCCATTGTCAATGCGGCAAACTCCAGTCTTTTGGGCGGCGGCGGCGTGGACGGGGCAATCCATCGGGCAGGAGGACCAAAGATATTGGCGGAATGCAGGAAACTGGGTGGATGTCCAACAGGGGAGGCACGAATTACTACAGGGGGGAACTTGAAAGCGAATTACGTAATCCATACGGTAGGCCCCATTTACTCAGGTGGTAAACAGCGCGAGGCGGGACTCTTAGCCAACGCTTACAAAAACAGTCTCAGCCTCGCCTCTCAATACAAGCTCAAGAGTGTTGCATTTCCATCCATTAGTACTGGTGTTTATGGATATCCGGTCAACGAGGCAGCCAAGGTAGCTATAAAAACCGTAATAAACTATTTTAACATCCACACCGACATCGAACTGGTGCGTTTTGTTCTTTTTGGTTTGAAGGCATATCAGGCTTACGACAAAGCTTTACAGGAACTCGTGAAATAAAAGCACCGTCCTGTCATAGAGGGGTAAGAATCAAACTTAATAAGTTAATATTTTGGATTTCATATTTACGAATTACGAATTTTTTCAATCGTTCGACTGAGATCTCACGACGAAGTCTAAAATTGTAATTTACAAATTGTAAATATTTTTAAAATGTTTATTAATAAAAAAGAGATTATTCTCAATATCAATCGTATTATCTTTTCGAGCCTGGATATCCGGGAAGTTTATCAGACGATGAGTAATGAACTGCTAAAAGTAATTGATTTCGATCGGCTGAGTGTTACTCTCATTACCGAAAATAATAACTTGTACGAAACCTTTGTGCTGTCAAAGGATTATGAATATACAGAACTAAAAGAAGGCGTCCAGTATCCCATGGAAGGAAGTTTAATGAAAAGGGTGGTTCAATTCCGTCAGCCCGTGATCGTGGAAGATACGTCAAAAGGTCGATTTCTTACGGATCCCGTATTATATAAAGAGGGAATTCATTCGAGATTGGGGTATCCACTTGAACATAAAGGACGCGTAATTGGCAGTGTAAATTTTGGGAGCAAACGAAAGGACTACTACTCAAAAAAACATATCACATTTTTTTCGCAAATTGCCCCCCAATTAGCCATGGCAATCGAAAACACGCGGCTGTTCAACAGAATTAAAGAGGCTGAAGAAAAATACAGAACCGTCATTGAGAGTTCACCGGATATTATCTTTGAGTGTACAAAGGATGGCGAATTTCTCCTGATGAGTCCTTCTGTAGAAAAGATCACCGGCTACCCTGCAAATCAATTTTATGAAAATCGAGGCTATGGACTCTCCCTCTGTCACGAAGAAGATCAAGAGCGTGTGCAGCATGAGATTTTACAAGTACTACATGGGCAGAACAATAGTCTCATGGACATTGAGTTTCGGGTTATACATAAGCAAGGTCATGTTGTATGGTTGTCCCTTGAAATGCTTCCTATGAAGCAGAATAATGACATAATTGGCATCGAGGGATTTTGTCGAAACATTACCGAAAGGAAAAAACTGGACGAATTGAAGGATAACCTGATCCGTGACGTTACCCATGAACTAAAAACGCCTGTTGCTAAAATAGAGATGGCTATCGACATGTTTGAGCGTGCTATCACATTAGGGGATAAGTCGCCACTGGGAAAAGGCTCCCAAATACATGAAATCTTCAGGAATAATATCAACCGACTAAAAAATACCATTAGAAACATCCTCGATATATCGAAGCTGGAGTCGGGAGTGGAGTCATTAAAACTATCTGATATTTCAATTGCCGATCTCATCCAACAGATTGTTTATGAACAAAAGGATTCTGCCAGTACAAAAAATAATGTCCTCGCACACCAACTACCTTCCGGTATTCCCATTATCAAGGCAGACCGAGATATGATATATCATTTGATAAACCACCTGGTAGACAACGCAATAAAGTTTACGGAACATGGGAAAATTATTATAATGGCAAGGGTATGGTCAGATGCCGTGGAGGTAACGGTGGAAGATACTGGCAGGGGATTAGACGAGAAAACACGAGAACGAGTATTCGAGAAATTTTATAAGGAAACACCTTCGGCGTTTGGAGCGGGAATCGGTCTTGCCATCTGCAAGAATATTGTACAGAAGCATAAAGGCAGGATTTGGGTTGAATCAGAAGGAAAAGGGAAAGGATCGCGGTTTAAATTTACCTTACCAATACTTGTGGACACCAAACAAAAAGTTACTACAAACCCCAAATAATCTTTTCATGGGAGTGAGAAATAATGAAGGAATTGTTAATAGTAGAAGATGACCTGGAGATGCAGGAATTTTATAAGGACATGTTACAAGGAGAGCCATTTACCGTCACCATTGTTTCAAATGCAGACGAAGGAACGAAAAAGATAAAAGAAAAAATATACGATTTGGTAATATTAGATATTTTGATGGAAGGGGTGACGGGAGATAGATTTTTCGCCTTACTGAGAAGGGATAGCCGATATAAGGAAGTGCCTGTAATCATGGCCTCTGCTTTGGACGAAAAAACGTATCGATGTTTCCAGGCATTAGGAAATGTTTCATTCCTGGAAAAACCATTTAACAAAGAAAGGCTTTTAAGTGAGATAAAAATGAGGTTTGAAAGTAAGAAATAGAAATGGAAAATTATTCCTTTGAAGAGACGCACTGCACTGCTTCCCTGCATGTTTTATTCATTCTGTCTCTTTTTTAAGTTTTTCGACTGTTTCTTTGACGACCTTAATTGCTAAATCGACTTCATCCTTGTATGGTGCGCTCTCATTCGTTTCTATTGACCATAGCATTTTACCTTTATTCGTATCAATACATTCCGCGGTAAAAGACACATTCCCCCGCGCATAAATTGTCATGTTTGATAGTCCAAACTTGTATATCTTACCAATAATCACGGCATCCACATTCAATATCTTTCCCAATGTGGTATAATCTTTCAATTTGACCAGTTCTTCTTCCTTAATATCTCCTGCCTTTATCTTACTTTTGACCTCAGAACGGCTCAAAATTCGGTATTTCCCCCATTTGAGCAATTCGCTAGTCATCATATCTGCAAGCATCTCGCCTGCATCAGGATTGCTTATCGTTTTCATTATCAACCCCTTCACTGCCTCATCCTGTATAAGTTTATCGTCAAAGCGCATTACAGCAAGTGTCTTTACACTACGATCAGACGTATCCAAATTTACGTTTATCGTGTTCTTGGAGATCGTCTTACATCCGGCACATAACACTACCATCGACAATACAGCCAATCCGATTTGTCTTATCATGAGTGCTCCTTGAAAAAGTAGAGACAGGTTTAAAACCTGTCTCTACAATGAAAATGTTATACATGCATTAACGTTGCATTTCAAAAAACTAAATTGATACGAGAAATTTAACCCTTATTTCCTCTTTTTCCTACAAAATGCTTTTAGTTTATCGACTGAAAAGGTATTGATTACCTCCTTTGCCTCCAGCCATCCCCTGCGTGCTATTCCCACCCCTAACTCGATCATCCACATCTGGTCCAGATGGTGGGCATCGGTACTGATCGCAATCATGACCCCTGCTTCCTTTGCCTTCCTGCAGTAAATATCGTTCAAATCGAGTCGATCATAATAGCAATTAATCTCAAGTGCCGTCCCGGTTTCTGCACATGTATCAATAACCTTATCCAGGTTAACTTCATATCCTTCTCTTCTACTGATCAAGCGCCCCGTGGGATGTGCAATTACATTTACGTAAGGATTACGAATGGCAGCAATCATTCGTTCAGTAATTTTTTCTTTTCCCTGTTTAAACCCGCTATGAATGGATGCCACAACAATATCCAGTTTTTCTAATAATTTATCAGGAAAATCCAAAGACCCATCGGCCTTAATGTCCACCTCTGTTGCCTTAAGTAAGGTAAATCCCTTAAATTTTTTATTCAGTTTATCTATCTCTCCAATCTCTTCAAGCAGTTCTTCATCCTTCAGACCATTAGCAACATGAAGCGATTTGGAGTGATCTGAAACAACAAGATATTTATAACCCATTTTCATGGCATGTTCTGCCATCTCCTCAAAGGTGGGAGTACCATCACTCCAATTAGAGTGGTTGTGTAGGTCTCCCTTGATATCTGAAAGTTCGATGAGCTTTGGCAATTTTCCCTCCAGAGCAGCCTCTATTTCCCCTCTATTTTCGCGCAATTCCGGTGGTATCCAATCCATGCCCAGTGTCTTGTAGATATCTTCTTCCTGCCGGCCCCCAATTTTTTTATCTCCCTTGAAAATGCCGTATTCACTGATTTTCAACCCTTTCTTCTTTGCGATCTCACGGAGATGGATATTGTGTTCCTTTGAACCGGTAAAGTACTGCAATGCCGCACCAAACTCATCTTCGCGGACCACCCGCAAATCTACTTGTACACCCTCTTCTAGCCGTACACTGCCTTTTGTATCCCCCGCTGCCAATATCTGCGTAACACCACTCATATTCACAAATGACTTTACAACATCCGCCCCGCCCGTACCTGAAGCGAGTATATCAATATCTCCAATGGTTTCTTTCATCCTGCGTAATGAGCCTGCGGCCTGAATTTCCTTAATTTGGGGATTATGCTTTAATCCTTCTATAATCCTTTTTACCACAGGATATGCCATGCCGATGGATATTCGTTGCTGACTCGTCTTAAATAACTCAATCCCTTTAATAATATTTTCAATCTTCTTATCCCCAATACCAAACAATCCTTTTAATTTGCCTTCTTGTAAGGCCTTTTCAAGGTCACTTAAACCTACAATTCCTAATTCTTTGTTTAGCATAGCCACAGTCTTTGGACCTAAACCCGGTATCTGCATAAGGGTTATTGTATCTTCAGAAACTCCTTTCATTACTTCCTCATACTTGGACATCTTCCCCGTGTTAATATATTCAATAATCTTTTCAGCCGTGCCTTCACCGATACCGGGGATATCAGTCAATTTCCCTGCTCTTGCAAGTACCTCTATGTCCTTGGTTAAATCACCGATTACCCGGGCGGCCTTGCGGTAAGAATTAATACGGAAGGTATTTTCCCCTTTGAGTTCCAGCACATTGGCAATCCGTTCAAATAATGCTGCAATTTCATGATTCTTCATACCTAAATCCTCATAAACAGGGATAAAGTTAGAAAGTCCCCTCTTGGGAGGGATTTAGGGGCATAAGCGTTAACTTAAGAAGCTAATTCAGTTTAAATGCAATTAAATATCGAATATCGAACAAAAAATGTCGAATTATTAAGTTTTTTTCCTTCGAAATTCAATATTCCTTGTTCTACATTCGATATTTCACTCTTAAATG
>JAUSDH010000160.1 GCA_030650655.1 Candidatus Brocadiaceae bacterium | reverse complement strand
AAAAGCTATCCGGGAAGAGTTCATGATTATAACATCTTTAAACAGGAGAATACGGCAGAGAAGCTGTCCCGTCAAAGTTCCCATTATGTTGACTGTGGTTATGATGACGCCCCTAATGACTATCCAGAATGCACTATCATTATGCCGGTAAAAAGACGAAAGAATCATCCCGCTCTTACACGTGCCGAGAGGCGTTTTAATAGAAAACATTCCCGAATACGAATTCTTGTCGAACATGTCTTAAGTCGTATGAAAAAATACCAAATTCTGGCACAAGTATACCGTCATAAAATCATGTATTACAATCAGCGATTCAGAAATAGTGCTGCCCTCGTTAACTTCAGGCTGGCAACTGCTGCTATTTAAAATAAAAGGATCCTTAATGGTATTTCCTAAATTACAATTACGCAATATGTCTATTCTATCTCTTTTCTCATAATCATTGTTAAGTTAGACACCACCTTTATATCCTGAGTATTTCAAACTGCCACAACAACCCTGCAATTAAAGCAATTCCGGAGACTGCCAATAAAAGGACTTTTATCCACCAACTCCAGCGTCTTGTTTTTTCTCCTGGAAATTCTTCAACTTGCGGGACTTCTTTTTTCCTGGAAAATCTAAAAAATGATATTATCCTTCCAACCAATTGGTTGAACCAAGGCCTCTTTTCTTCACCTTTTGTGAAGGACGATTTTATATTTTCAAATATCTTCTTATACCATGCTAACTTTTCCTTTCCCCCCTTTCCCTTTTCTCCATAGGAATAATATCGATAATATCCATAATGCTGATAGTCTGCGCTGGTTTCTGGTTTAAGGCCGTTGAGCACGACCCCGAGGACATTTGCCTTAACGTGGTCCATTTGCATTTTTGCTCTTTTTAGGGCGCCCCGTGCAATTTTCCCTACACGATACAACAGTATAACGCCATCCACTTTTGAACCCAGAATTGTTGCATCGGTTGCAGGCAGAATGGGTGTGGTGTCGAATATGACGACATCGTAAGCGGCCTTTACCTGACCGATAAATTCTGTCATCCGCTGTGAGTTTATAATTTCTGAAGGGTTTGGCGGAATATTCCCGCTGGTAATGATGTTGAGATTGTCAAATCCAGGCGTAAGCATTATTTCTTCCATAGTCAGCTTTCCCATCATGAGGTCTGTTACCGTTCGTACGGTTTCTTTCCAATCGTAATTTCCCAGGATAATGTCACTCATGCCTGGTTCCCGTTCGATTCCGAAAAACCGTGAGATAACAGGTTTTCTCAAGTCTACATCGACCAATAGGGTCTTGCTTCCAATCTGAGCGAAGGTGATTGCCAAATTAACTGCCGCCGTAGATTTACCTTCACCAGCGGTAGCACTGCTGAAAAGCAAGGTTTTAACCCCTTTTTCCAGGCATAAAAATTTAACACCGGTGCGCAGGGTGCGAAAACTTTCTGCAAGGGTAGACTTGGGGGCGAAGTGTGTAATTAAACGAGTATACCGTTCTGGTATTGCACCTCCCTCACCAATGCCTTCTCTTGAGACCAGGGTTTCTTCAACCTCTTCTGGGCGTATAAAAGGAATTACTCCCAGTACTGGCACGCCTAAAAAACCCTCAACATCTTCTATCGTGCCAATTGAGGTATCCATTGTTTCAAAGATGAAGGCTATTACAAGACCCAAAATAAGACCTACTATCGTACCAATTGCTGCCGTTCTCATGGTGGTGGGGGGATTTATCGGAGAGCGCGGCTCAAGGGCAGGTCGTACAATGGAGACTTCTTCTATCTTCTCTGCGTCGCTTATAAGAACCTCCTGGTGTTTTTCTTTGAGGCTAGTGTAAAGATTTTTATTTGTATTTAATTCATGTTCTATTCGTTCAAGTTCGAATCCTAAACGGGGAAGTACGTTGAATTTGTCTTTCATTTTCACAATCTGAGCAGAAAGAAATTGTTCTCTTTCGATAAGCCTTTTTACTTGATCATTGAGGTGGTTTATCATATTTGAAATCACCTTATCAATTTGAACATCCATCCTCAGAATCTCTGGGTGGTTTTCATTATAATCCAGCATTAACAAATCTCTTTGCGCATATAAATCCACCAGTTTATTATTCAAACTGGAAAAAATAGGGCCGACCTTTTCTGCATAAAACCCTTCCACCGTTTCTTTTGCCAGTAGCTTCTGGTTCTTTAATTCATTGATTAAGGATTCAATCTCTGCCTTTTCTTGTTTTGCGTATGCGTATTCTTTCTCGGATTCGTTCAGCAAACGAAGCGTTTCGCCAGTCTCACTCTCGATAGTTATAAGCCTGTTTTTTTCTCTGAATAAGCGAAGGTTTTCCTGGGCAACCTTGAGCTTCTCTTCAACCACCACAAGTTGTTTTTCTATGTATTTTTTTGCCTCAATGATTCGTTTATTTTTTTCTAATGTGTTTTGTTCTTTATACACTTCTGCTGTAGTATTGGCAAGCCGCTGGGCAAACTTCGGGTCACTGTCCACCACCTCTATGTTAATGATATTGGTATAGCCCTCTATCGATGTGCTAACCTGATTTCTTATACCCAATACACGATTGATATATCGAGCCTCCTTTCGGATTTCTTCGGGTGTCAGTTCCTCATCGATTAATCCCATCCTTTTTGCCACAAATTCCATAATTGGTATACTCTTAATAATTGCTGATTGCGTATCGAGGTTGCTGGTTTCCCCGTAGTTGAGGCTTTCGATGTACAGGCCTGTTGCGGTGGTACTTTGTTCTACCTTGACGCTTGATGCAGCGCTATAGAGTGGAATGGGTTTTTGAAGAGTGGCAAAGAAAAAGCTAAAAAATCCCAGTGAAACGGCTGCAAAGATGACGATTAACTTTCGTTTACGGAGGACTCGTATATAATCTCTTAAATTTAGTTCGTACTGTGCCATCTTTATTACCTGCTCAAAAGGGTCTCTGTTGTTACCCCCCCTGTACCACGACCTTGAACTGCTCCACCGGTTGGACGCGCACCCGTGTCCAGGACGCCGATTCCCCCTGTCGTATAGAGATCTCTGTAAATAGCCGGATACGTAAATGCATTGAGGATGGGCAGTACCTGGGTAAAGGAGTTACTAAATTTTCCCAGGAATGTTGTGGGTACATATATAACGTCTCCATTTTGCAGTTTTACGTTCAGACTAAGGTCTGATTTGTCAATCAGTCTTTTAAGATCGACAGGAATCACTTCTGGATTTCTTATATCGCCGCGTACAATCCGTGCCTTACTTTTTGCTGCGGTTAATTTCACCCCACCTGCCCTTGTAATTGCTTCTAATAAGGTAGTATCTGTTTTTGTCTCAATTAAACCTGGTGCGCTTACTTCCCCTAAGACATAGATTCTATTAGTTACAAATTTCTCTTCTTTGAAGGCGGGAAGTTCAGGAATAATTACTCGATCCCCACTTTCGAGAATTATGTCCATACCTTCTCCGCCCTGTGTCAGCATTTTGTATAGATTGATATAATAAATTTTCCCTTCTCTGGTTAATTCCACTCGACTTAAATCAGCCTTTGACGTATGCCCCCCGATGGATATTAATGTATTCAGAAGAGTTGTTTTGCCTTTTAAAGGATATACACCCGGGCCCGATTGTGGCAATCCTGCAATCCTGTCAATTTCCCCTAAAAGAAAAGCCTTTTTGCTGTAATACTCTTTTACAACCACAGTAATTCTCGGTCTTTTAACAAATGCCTCCAATAATTTTGCCGTTTCTTCAGTCACTTCCCCTGTAGTTCGTCCAACTACCTGTATATTATCCAAAAAGGAAAAAGATATTTTACCACTGGGCGGTACCCTGATGTCTACAGCTTCCTGTCCACCCGCCCGTAACATGGATATGGTAAGGAGGTCTCCAACCCCGATAATATAGTCGGGGAACCCGCTTATTTCTTTGTATACTTTGTTTTGTTCAAAGCTCGGCACCTTTTCGGGGGGGGTTTCTTCTATTGGTTTCTCTTCGGCAGGCTTTGGCAGCAATCCAAGTAAGGTTGTCGGAACACCTTTCGTATCGATTGCCTTTTTTGATGGGGAGGAACACCCGATGAAAACGATCAACCATAAAACGGCAATTAGTACCTTTCGCATCTTATGGACCTCACTTGTTTGAAGTTGTTAATTTTAGTGATTCTGCTCTGCGAAAATAATCTTATACATCTTTGACTTCCGATATAAAACTACCAGAACGAAATATTTGCAAAAGTATACCATAAGTAGATTTGAAAAACCAAATATTTGTGTCGTTACTTTTCAGGCTGTCCGAGAATATAAATCTACAAGACAAAAAAAAATGATATTTTGTAAAACAGGTGTAATCGCTGAAGCTGTCAGGGCAGCATATATTTATATCTCTACCATTTCATCCTATATCCTGACGGGCTTTATTCCCATCTTTAACATCTTTTTCAAATTCCATCCAATACACATCAGTTTAAACGCCGTAATTACTTTTTTTAGACCTCGTAACAGAAAGTTTCGATACCCTACATTAAACTTCAAGTGTCAGAAGATGGGTTCGATGCTGTATTGTCGCATAAAATATTTTAATCTTCCCTCTTCAAATAGTTACGGTTTGATACCTGAATCTTGCACGAAATTTTGAAGTTCTCTTCGGAGACCCTTATTAATCCCAAAACCCAAGATAGGATTTTAGAACGAGGGCTGGGGGTAAAATTTGTACAAATATTCAGGAAAATAGGTTTAGAAAAGAATGGTTACTTGATTTTTTCCATGATTTTCGTTATTTTCCCAGGTTATGGACGTACTGTCACTCCACGAAAGGATACCACGTGCATTTTAAGAGTAAATAAAGCCGTACCTACAAAAAACCTTGAGCAAATCGAAACAATCTGTCTTCAGATACCTGGAATAATTCTTTAAACCTATACGAAGAAGGAAGGCTTACACGAATACCTTTGCCATATCTGAAGACATTACACGGTATCTTAACCAGGTAATTTTTGATCGTTTTGAAGCTCCTGGTCTGCCACACGTCTTTCAGAATCTGCTGTTTGAAACACTGAACGATGTTGTAGGCAACACCTTTAATGGTCATAAAGGCGCTGTTTGCAGTAAACTCCTGTGCGTTCACTTTATCAATAGAGAACTCATAGCCTAGCTCTTTGATAAAATTCTCTCCCTGACAGCCCGAATTGTAGGAATTGAAGATTGCTTCCTTGGTTTCGTTATCATCGGCATGGGTAACAAGTGCCTCATACTGATACATGGGCGGTAGCTCGAAGAGCTATTTTTGGTTGTTGTCCTTTGATTTGACAGGGATAAGTTTCCGTATTACGATAAACCTTCGTTCCTTACTCCAGGCATCGGGACGGTAGTAAACCTCGGCTAAATCAAAAGGTGTGCCTTCGATATGGGTAAACTGCTCTTCGGGGATACACGCAAAGGAATCATGCATATTTGGATTTACCACTACCTTGAGGTAATACGTAATGATTCTTTTTGCCTCGAAGAACAGAGTCGTTGTCGAGGGGGTAATATACGTTCTTGTAATCAAAGTGCTTTTGTAACTTTCTGATTAATTTCTTTTTCTCTTTTGTGTCTCCGTTCAAGGATACGACCTCCGTATTATATGGTTTTCCCATGTATCTCCCGGTGTCTTGGAAGGATACCATAAAACTTTCAAGTCTTATCCCGCTATTTTATTAACTTTTTTACCTTTTAACATTTTATATCTTGGGTTTCAGGTTAAAATATTTTTATCGGCCTGAGGTTCTGTCTTGCTAGACTTGTAATACTTAACAGAGTCATTCCTTGTTACTTTTTTCATTGGATTTAGTTAACACACCTTCAGACCAATTGATAATAGCCCCGATATCTACTGGTTCGCCGCCAATGGTCATCTTGTGTTGCCGTCCTTCCAGCAATTTCCTCTCTTCACCCTCCACGAGTAATGTGGCCTCACCCTTTACGGCTGTAACAATAGTTTCAAAATCCCCCGCTTGGATATTCACAGTACCTTTGTTTGTACGTATTCTGCCATTGGGTGTATCGATTTCGAAAGGAACTTCTGATTCTTTCATGGAAACAAGGACTTGTCCGGTCTTAAGCTTGATCTTCCATGCATCAATAAAATGCACCTCGGTATTTGCGTCTATTCCCACATCAACCCCTTTTTTTGTTGATAGGGCGGTCTTTCCTTCGCTGCCTGTCTTCAAGGTAATTCCGTTCCGGAAATTGATATGGTTCGATACCTGCTTCCATTCCTTACCTCCGGGGTACAGAACCTGGATATTCCCTTGAGCATTCAACAGTCCGATTTCCCCGCCCTTATACGTCAGATAAAAAAATACCGTTGCCAATAGAATTACCCCGCCCCCGACTATAGCGCCTAAAACTATGAATCCCTTTTTCGTAGGTCTTGAAATGAGTATTCCTAATTCGTAAAGGACGATCATGGGGATGGCGGTCATGGTTTGGGTAAAGGGGTCAGGCGGAGTGACGATAGCGGCAATAATAAAGATTACTAAAATAGCGTACTTTCTCCACGTTATAAATTTATCAGGCGTAATAAACCGGATCTTTGAGAGGAGAAGCATAACCAGGGGTAGCTGGAATACCAAGCCCAATGCGACGGTAAGCATAAAAACAAATGAGACATATGTCCCCATGGTAATAATGGGTTGGATGCCAGGGCCGAGGATGCCGATCAGGAATTGCAGACCAAAGGGAATTAATAAAAAATACCCAAAGAGTCCCCCGACCACAAAAGCCGCATAAGAAATGGGAAGGAATAAAAGTATATACTTTTGCTCTTTTTTGTACAGTCCCACGCTCACAAATTGCCATATCTGGTAAATGATGATTGGATAGGCAAAAAAAACCGATGTTATAAAACATAATTTCATGTAGGCATAGAAGCCCTCCTGGTAACTCAGCACCTGCAATTCTGTGGAAAGGCCTGCTTTTGTCATGGCGAACTTATGCGGATTTTTTGCCATATCCAGTATCTGTACCTTAAAAAACCAGCATGCTACAAAGCATAAAGCAATGGCAATAACGGAATAAACAACCCTGCGCCGCAACTCTTCAAGATGCGTGCCTAATGACATCCTTACATTTTCAATTTCATCAATTACTTCTTCTGTTTCTAACTTTCCCACACTCAAACCCCAGTAAGTTTAGTGATACGTAATATCGACCGTTACTCTTGAAATCGCAATAACAAATTAGTGGATTAATATTACAAACATACCTTTAAAATTACAAGGAACAATTCGAGGGGTTATCGAAGGGATTCCACTCAATGAAAAAAGACATGAAATACTTATGATTTGGATAGGAGTGTTAATACATTTTAGTTGTTTTTCATTTTCTTCTGGACAGAGCATAGAATGTGACTCTGTTTCCGCCTTTCTCCTTTGACTGAAACAGAGCCTTATCCGCAAAGCCAATAAGATCATTATTTGTGAAAGCATCTATGGCGGGTTTCACTTCTGCAACCCCAAAGCTTACGGTAATCGTATATTTTTTGTTATTATCCATAAACGTATGCATAGCGATTGATTCTCGTAGGTTTTCTGCTACAATCTGAGCCTCCTGCCCGGTCGTTTCAACAAGAACAATAGCAAATTCCTCACCGCCATAACGAGCAAGCATATCGTAGTCACGAAGTGCTTTTCGCATCAACTTGCTTACTTCTTTTAAAATAAAATCACCAGCTTGATGCCCATATTTGTCATTAAAATATTTGAAACTGTCAACGTCTGCCATAATGAGACTGAGCGTTGCCTTTTTGCGTATCGCCAGGTTCATCTCCTTTTCGAGAAAGCTTTGGAAATAGCCATGATTATATAATTCTGTTAAGCTATCAATATGTACGAGATCCTCTAGTCGTCTGTTTTTTTCTTCGAGTTCTTTGGTAAGTTTTTGCAATTGTACCTTGCTAGCAATGAGTTCTCTATTCATTTGGTCATAGGTCATGTTTATAACACTCAGAGCTGTATTTGCCTCCAGCAGGATTTCTTCAATTGGTTTGGAATTCTCGATATGAAAATCAAATAATTTGGCAGTTTGTGCTATTTCCGAGACAACAAGCGCTAAGATCTTGTCAATAATTTTATCAGCAAAGCAAAGCATTGTCTTAGAGTCGGCGAGAAATTTCTGATGGTATTTCTGGGGATCTTTTGAATAGATAATATTAGTGATTAGACCTGACAAATAGACCACGGCAACGGCAAGTTTGATTTTTTTGTCATTAAATTTGTAGCCTTCTGGATAATGATGGTATTGGATAGTATCTGTTAAAACAGCAGGAAATCCCCAATTTTTGGTAACCTCGTATCCAATAAATGTATGGTCTGCTCCTATAATTTGCTGTTCTAGTTCAACGATGTCTTTTCCACTATGAGACGCTTCTAATAACACTTGCTCATACTGTTGTGGAAATGAGAGTGCCATAAACAACTCTCCGATATTCTGTAAGAGTCCGGCAATGAAAATCTCTTCCCAATCTGATTTATCGATCTCTGTCATAATAAGTTTTGCAGCAACTGCGTTGGACAGGGACTGTTCCCAAAATTTTTCATAATTAAAAAGTCCATTTTTGTTCTTCGTTTTTACTGACAAAAAAGAAACTGAAAGAACAAGGCTTCTGATCGCATTCATTCCGAGTCTCGATACAGCCTGGTGTATGGTGCCTATCTTGCAAGGAAGATTGTAAAAGGCAGAATTGGCTATTTTTAATACTTTTGCTGATAAGGAAGCATCCTTGGATATGAGATATGCAATGTCACTAATACTTGTTTCTTCCCTCGAAGAAATTGAAATGAGTTTAAATGCAACTGTGGGTAAGGTAGGCAGGGAAGGTGATTCCAATACCATTTTTAAGACATCTTCTTTTTTCATAGTTGAATTCCTCAGAGAATGCGAAAAGATTGTGGACATAGTAGTATTACCACAGGAGGTAGCATGAATCAACAAAAAAATAATAGGGTTCCATGGGTATTAGCTATACGCGAGAAATAGTTTGTTTCTAAAATCAAATTTCCTTGAATGCCTTGAAATTACGAATGAAACCTAAGGTCAATCAAGTGCTTAAAAAAACTGAGAAACGCAGAGAAAAGCCTTGAAAGATTTATGGGTATATGCTACTATTTTCATGAAGTGATTTCATTTTCGAGCGAATCAAGCAATAATTAATCTTATCTCCAGACCCAAAAAGGGGAACTATTATGGGTATCGAATTCCAGGGGAGCTTAATCGGCACGGGAAAGACATTTGGAATTATTGTTAGCCGGTTCAACAATTTTATAACAAAGCGTTTATTGGACGGCGCCATCGATGTACTTACCAGGCACGGCGTAAAAGAAGGGGATTTTGACACCTTTTGGGTACCCGGTTCCTATGAGATACCAATTATAGCCCTCAAGGCTGCACAGAGCGGAAAATACGACGCAATAATTTGCTTGGGAGCTGTTATACGCGGGGAAACACCTCATTTCGACTATGTTGCAGGCGAATCAGCCAAGGGAATTGCACACGTTGGATTATCAACAGGAATTCCAGCTATTAATGGAGTAATTACCACAGAGACTCTTGAACAGGCAATAGACCGTGCGGGTGCAAAGACGGGAAACAAAGGATCAGAGGCTGCCTTATCTGCCTTAGAGATGGTGAACCTTTTTGATCAAATGCAAACCGGTGTAAAAACAATCAAAAGACGTTGATCTATCATTGGTATTTCGACCCCTCTTCCACGTAACTGCTTATCCAGAACCATTACAGAGATACAATATTTCATTGATTTATTTTTTTAATTGCTCTTACTAGAAACTGAATATTTCATGCGTAACAGAACGATTGCCCGTGAACTTGCCATTAAAGCCCTTTACCAGCTCGACCTATGTGGTGATGACATTATCAGCGATATCGATACCTTTTGCAAAGAAAGCGCTGAAAAGCCTGATATCTATTCGTTTGCCATGTCGCTTATTAGCGGATGCCGGTCGCACATCAAAGAAATTGATGAAAAGATATCGAGTGTTACAGAACACTGGGAATTACGCCGCATGGCTATTATTGACAAAAATATCCTGCGTTTAGGGGTCTACGAACTCCTGCATAGAAACGATATCCCGCCAAAGGTCTCTATTAACGAGGCCATAGAACTCGCCAAAAAATACAGCACGAAAAATTCAGGAACGTTTGTGAACGGGATTTTAGATAAAATTTATACCCAGTATGGAAATGGAAAATTATTGAAGGATGCTAATTCCATCTCCATTCAACAGGTTATTCCAGAAATCGATTATGGGAACGCCGACCTGCACGTACACACAAACTATTCAGACGGCACCATGACGCCGGAAGCAGTTGTCGACGAAGCCATTCGTCTGGGCATTTCGACCATTTCTATCACGGATCACGACACCGTTGATGGCGTTGTGGCTGCTTGTAAATACGGCCAGGGTAAAAATCTCAATATCATTCCGGGTTTAGAACTTTCTTCATATCTTAGTCCTTCGGAGGTTCACATCCTCGGATATTTTATTGATATTCATAATGTTTCTTTACAAAAAATACTAAAACTATCTCAAGAAGACCGCTCAAAGCGTATTTATGCAATAGCGGAAAAATTACGCAACCTTAATATCGATATTGACCCACAGGAGATTTTTACGCTGGCGGGAAAGGGCTCTCCGGGACGCATGCATGTGGCAGAAACGATATGGAAGCACGGCTATTGTAATACTATCCAGGAATCATTTTGGAAATACATTGGTGACAACGGTCCTGCGTATGTTCCTAAAAAAACACTGACACCGCAGCAGGCTATTGAATTAATCAGAGATGCAGGAGGAGTGTCGGTTCTTGCCCATCCAGGACTTACCCAAAGAGACCATGTTATAGAAGACCTGGTAAAATACGGTTTGCAGGGAATAGAAATATACTACCCGTCACATACCCCACAAACCGTTACAAAATATCTTGGGATAGCAAAGAAGTACGACTTGGCAATAACCGGCGGCTCAGACTTCCACGGAGAAAGAAAGTTAGATACTCCGATTGCGAAAGTCACTGTGCCAGGAGACCTTGTTAGCAAGCTCAGAAAAAGATGTCGCTCACAGTAAAGCCGTTTCATTTTCATACAAGGAATTTCATAAGACAGATAATTTCCCCTCTAGCAAGAGGGGATTAAGGGGCATAAGCGTTAACTTAAGAAGCGAATTCAGTTTAAATGCAATTAAATATCGAATATCGAACAAAAAATGTCGAATTATTAAGTTTTTTTCCTTCGAAATTCAATATTCCTTGTTCTACATTCGATATTTCACTCTTAAATG
>JAUSDH010000156.1 GCA_030650655.1 Candidatus Brocadiaceae bacterium | reverse complement strand
ACTTCCAGATGTCTGCATTGAAATACTGGAAAAGGCAGGACTCAAAGTATTAAAAAAGCCCGGTATAAAAGCAGAAGAGTTAAAAACGCTTATTAACGATTGCGAGGGAATTATATTACGTAGCGGTACAAAGATTACAGCCCCGCTGTTGGAAAAAGCAGAAAGGCTAAAGGCCATTTGCCGCGCGGGCGTTGGAGTCGACAACGTAGACGTCCCAGCCGCTACAAAAAAAGGCATCGTGGTCATGAACACGCCGGAAGGCAACATTACTTCAACCGCCGAACATACCGTGGCATTGCTCTTTTCTCTCTCACGTTTTGTCCCTCAAGCCTGTGCCTCGACAAGGGCAGGAAAATGGGAAAGGAAGAAATTTACTGGTATACAAATCGCAGGGAAAACCCTTGGTATTATTGGGCTGGGGCGGGTTGGAAGGCAGGTAGCAAAACGCGCCGTGGCTTTAGAGATGAAGGTAATCGGGTATGACCCTTTTATCTCTCCTGAAGTTACATCACAATACAGCATCCATGTCGTAAAGAATCTGAAAGAATTACTCTTGCAGGCTGATTATATTACAATTCACGTCCCTTTTAATAGTGAGACAAAAAACCTTATTGCTCAGAATGAATTTGCAATTATGAAAAGGGGCGTTCGTATTATCAATTGCGCTAGAGGCGGAATCCTCTCCGAAGAAGACTTGTTCAACGCCATTAAAAATGGTCAAGTTGCAGGTGCTGCTATAGACGTATTTGATATAGAACCACCGGTTGGCAACAAACTCCTTGAATTAGAGCAGGTAATAGTAACACCTCACTTAGGTGCGTCTACCGAGGAGGCGCAATATGCGGTTGCCGTGGAAGCGGCTGAGCAAATGGCAGATGCACTCACTGGGAAAGGTTTCAGAAATGCAGTCAACCTTCCCCCGTATAATCAGGAAGAATACAACCTCTTGAAACCCTATATAATACTGGCAGAAAAGATGGGATCGCTCCTCATGCAGATCACAAAGGGGGGCTTACAAAATGTAGATATTATTTATACGGGCGAAATCACCAAGAAGAATATTAGCCTCGTTACCGATAGCCTCATGGTAGGATTACTCAAGCCCGCCCTTGAAGAGGGTGTTAATTTAGTTAGCGCACCCCATTTTATGGCAGAACGTGGTATCAAAATTAATGTCACCACCACCACGGGTGTTAGTGATTTTACAAGCCTTGTTACAGCCAAAATAAACACCCCAGACGGGGAAACCACCGTTTCAGGAACAGTTTTTGGGAAAAATGAGCCGAGAATAGTGGATATCAACGGTTATGGCGTAGAGGCTGCACTTGACGAACACATGCTTATCCTCTTTGGTAAGGATAAACCAGGTTTAATTGGGAATATTGGGTGTGTTCTGGGTAATAAGAAAATAAACATTGCCCATATGACGTTTGGAAGGAAAGAAAGCGGAGGGAAGTCTATCACAATTGTAAATGTAGATGCGGCAATACCCCAAGAATGCCTCCAGCAGATTGAACAACTAGATCACATAGATGCAGCTTATTTAGTACATCTGTAAGTCAATTTGCGGCGAGTTGGTTTAATACAACCGCACATTCGCCGAAGTAACTTTAGTATTCTACATTATTAATCGTAAAGCATTTGCTTTGGGTAAATCTGCTAAATAAATCTTTTCCACAGCGCTGTTGATATTATATTTAATTCGCCGAATCTCTACCGTCATTTTATCCGTATCATAAATAGCGCAAGAAGACCTGATGTCCCAATCACGGGATTGCCCTACACTACCAACATTTACAAGGACTTTGTCCGCTTTTTTTACATCAAAAACATGCCCCCTTTCTACCTGGATATTTCCTTCTTTCAAATAAAACACTAATGGAATATGCGTATGGCCATAAAAACAAATCGGTGTTTTTAACAAATCAAAACTCAGTTGCGCATCAACCGCAGTTCTAATATAATCAAAAAATTCGGGATGATTCAATGACCCATGCACAAGAGTGATACCATCTAACTCTTCAACCAGCGGCATTTTCTTTAAGAAATCTAAATATTCATTCGGGAGTTGTTTCTCCGTCCATAAAACTGCAGCTCGTGCATCACTATGAAAATAATTCACTGGAAATTTTCCTACTACAGCATAGTCATGGTTTCCTGCTACGACAGTGCAATTTAATTCACGTACTAAATCAATACACTTTGCCGGTTCGGCGGCATAACCAACGATATCTCCAACACATAATATTTTATCAACGTGTTCCAGCCGTAACTCATCAACAACAGCCGTTAATGCATCATAATTACTATGTATATCTCCTACCACACCATATTTCAATCGCAAGTCCTTTCGTATGCAATAGATACGGCTATTTAAGCAAATTCCTTTTTATCAAAAAACTCACAAGCCAATGTTGTGACAAATGTCATATATAAAATAGCATACAGCACCAACAACACCATATAACCCAAACTAAACGGCTTTCCAGACCAACTTCCCATACCAACGATACTGAAACCCTCCATATTTGGAAAGAATACATAAAAAACCGTCACATACCATGGAAAACCACCTTCATTTCTTTGAAATAGATATTGGAAAAAATGCATTAAATTCCCAATGATATAGATAAACATACAGCAACTAAGATTGGATACCAGTGGTAAATAAACAGAACCAGCAATTGCAATTGTACACATTATGGCGACTTGTAAAAATGAAAATACAAGTTGAAAAAGGGCTGCACAACCAACCTTTGCAAATGCGGTCGATAAGCTTATATGATAATCCAGCGATTCTTTTACACACAAGGAAACGGTCATAAAAACACCCATCACCATAAATGCCAGGAATACAACCCCCAGTATCCCAAAAAACTTACCCAAAAGAATGGATTTCTTGTTTACGGGTTTAGACAATAACGTCATAATAGTACCTTTCTCTATCTCCCTGGATATAGCATTTGCCGCACTTAGCGATGCTAAACAGAGGCAGCAAATAGTAATGGTCGATATTCCCATTTCCCTTATCATCTTCGCCTCTTCACCAAAGGCAAACAGGGTAAAGGAAAAGGAGAAGAGTATCAGCAATATACCTCCAAAGACAATACAATAAAATATAGCCTGTCGTGTAACCTCTTTCATAGTATTAACAGCAATGGTACAGATGCATTTATTCATCAAAAAAACCTTGCAATTTAAAAAAAAACGAATACACTAACCCTATCTTATGAGAATGTTTCACGTGAAACATCTTTACCACAAAAAACCAGGCTAGATACTAGCATCCCCATGATAGAAATTCAACTGAAAACCAACCATAAAAGGAGTGCCCATCATGTCTAAAAAGGAAAACCTCAGTCGCGGTCTACAATCTCTGCTTGGCGGTGTTATTGGGATAGAGGCAGAAGCAGGGCAAGACGTAATTATGAGGTTAAACCCAAAGGATATCCAGCCTAACGACTCGCAGCCGCGCGATATCTTTGATGACGAGGAGTTGCGGGGGCTCATGGAATCTATAAAACAACACGGCATCTTACAACCCATCATTGTAAGACCCCTCGCTCGCGGATACATGTTAATCGCCGGCGAGCGCCGCTGGAGGGCGGCAAAACAACTTGGATTGAAAGAAATCCCCGCTATCGTTCGGGATATCGATGGACTGCATAGTCTGGAAATTGCATTAATAGAGAATATCCAGAGAGAAGACCTCAATCCCATCGAAAAGGCCAAAGGGTTCAAAGTATTGATTGATAAATTTGATCTTACCCAGGAACAGGTTGCAAAGACTATAGGAAAAGATCGCAGTTCTGTAACCAATTATATCAGGCTGCTGGACTTGCCACAGGAAATCCAGGATAATGTTTCACGTGGAACATTATCAATGGGACATGCACGGGCAATCCTGTCCGTTCAAGGGAAAGAATTGCAGATAAAACTTTGTGATCAAATTATCAAAGAAGGCCTTTCTGTCAGACAGATCGAGATGATTGTGTCGATGAAAAAAAAGCAGATTAAACCACACAAATCAACCGCCACAAAGACTTCTACGCCTCATATCGAGGATTTAGAAGACCGGTTCCGAAGGTTTTTTGGGACAAAGGTCACGATTAGAGAAAGGAAGGGAAGGGGGAGAATTACCATTGCCTTTAATAATAACGAAGAATTTACACGGATTGCAAATACACTAGGAATTCACCCCTGAGCAATTCTTTTCACCCCTTACGACAAAAGTATGCCAGCCAATCCATTGATTATGAAAATGACAGGGATGCCCGTATAAATTCTTTAAATAATGGGTGTGGATTTGTGGGCTTTGACTTAAATTCGGGGTGAAACTGTACACACACAAACCAGGGGTGGTCTTTGAGTTCCATGATTTCCACTAATTGTTCGTTGGGTGAGTGTCCGCTAAAAACCATACCGCTGGCTACAAATATCTCTTTATAGGTATTATTGAATTCATACCTGTGTCGGTGCCTCTCTGATATATTTTGCCTTCCATACGCCTTGAATGCCTTTGTCTCTGTCTGAAGAATGCAAGGTTGTGCCCCCAGCCTCATTGTCCCACCCTTACCAGATACCTTGTGCTGTTCTTCCAGTAAACTGATCACTGGGTGGGGGGTATTAACATCAAATTCTGTGCTATTCGCACCTTTCAAATTGCATACATTCCTCGCAAACTCAATAGCGGCGCACTGTAATCCGAGACATATACCAAAGAAAGGGATTTTGTTTTCTCTTGCGTATTGTATCACCTCAATCTTTCCTTCAACGCCGCGCATTCCAAATCCCCCAGGAACAAGGATGCCTCTTACCCCTGCAAGAGAGGCCTTGGCTCCCTTTTTTTCAATATCCTCAGACTCTACTCTCCGCATCTTCACCCTTGCATTATTACCTATTCCGCCGTGAATAAGCGATTCATAAATTGATTCGTATGCCGATTGATGGCATATGTATTTTCCAACAATCGCTATCTCAGTCTCCTGCTTGGGATTTTTCAGTATGTCCAATATTGACAACCACTTAGATATGTCGTTTCCATTAGTTTTCAGCCCTAATTTCTGGATAATAAGCTTGTCCAAACCTTGTTCAACTAAAATCAACGGTATTTCGTAGAGATATGGTTTTACGTCCCGTTCTTCAATAATTGCATTCTTGTCCACATTACAAAAGAGCGATAATTTTTCTTTTATCTCTGCACTCAGGTGTTTTTCCATCCTGCAAATAAGAATATCGGGCTGAATACCAGCCTGTCGCAACATACCCACGCTGTGTTGCGTGGGTTTTGTCTTTATCTCCTCCGCAGCACTGAGGTAGGGAACGAGTGTTAAATGAATATAGAGCACATTTTCCCTGCCTGCCTTTTGACCAAACTGCCTGATCGCTTCGAGGAATGGCTGGTTTTCTATATCACCCACTATTCCACCGATTTCTGAGATAACCACGTCCGTATCCGGCCCGTCAAGTTTCTGAATGCATTCAATGATTTCATTGGTAATATGAGGAATTACCTGTACCGTCTTTCCTAAATATGCCCCTTTGCGTTCTTTCATAATAACCGCATGATAAATTGAACCTGTGGTAAAATTACAATATCTGTTCGACACGGAATTCGTAAACCGCTCATAGTGTCCCAGGTCAAGGTCTGTCTCCGCGCCATCCTCGGTTACATATACCTCACCGTGTTCATAGGGGCTCATCGTACCGGGGTCAACATTCACATAGGGATCAAATTTCTGAAGCCTTACCTTCAATCCCCTGCTTTCCAGCAGCATCCCAATAGATGCAGAATTAAGCCCTTTACCAAGAGATGAAACTACACCACCTGTCACAAATATATGTTTAGTCATGTTTATATCTTTCCATAAATGCTGTCAAATCTTCCCTTGAGTCAATGCCTCTTGAGGTATAATTCGTGATCGCTACCTTTATTTTGTAACCGTTGGAGAGAGCCCTGAGTTGTTCCAGCTTTTCCGCATTTTCTAAAGATGAAGCGGGTAGTTTTGAGTATTTTAATAGAAAATCTCTTCGGTAGGCGTAAATGCCAAGATGCTTCAGGAAAGTAACGCCAGGTTCCTTGATTGGATCTTTACCATCTCGCACATAAGGAATCTGTGAGCGGGAAAAATAGAGTGCATATCCGTGGTTATCCAGCACGACCTTTACCACATGTGGATTTGCCAATTCCGTTGAATCTTTTATCGTATTTGCAAGAGTTGCCATTACTCCTCCAGCATCTTCTGCTAACGTATCTATGACCTGATCGATCATGTTTGCACTCACTTCCGGTTCGTCTCCTTGCACATTCACGATAATATCCGCATCCAATCGCCCTGCCACCTCTGCGATTCTGTCTGTCCCGGAGGTGTGCGACAGAGAAGTCATCTCCACTTCACCACCGAACTCTTTCACAATATCGTATATAAGTTGATTATCCGTAGCAACAATTACTTTATGAATTCGTTTAGCCTGTCTTACATTTTGATAGACGTGCTCTATAATATACCTTCCGGTAACAGCCTTGACTTCTGGCAGGATTAATTTACCATGCAGCCTGGTCGATGCATATCTTGCAGGAATTACGACAACCGCCTTTGCGCTCTTCATCCAATCACGTAATCATTTTCTTTGAAGGAACACCTATTCTCAAAATAATAAAGCTTAATTCTATTTTACAAGTCTTTCATATTCAAACATTTTTTTCAAGATTTCCAGAGTGCTTCAGTCTAGCGATGGCAGCACAAGGATTAATAAGGAAACTTTGTATGAGGAATAAATACCAGGGGAGATACTTAATTGCCTGGATATTTACAGCGAAATAATCTCATAAACAGTATAGCTTCTTACCTGTTTAGTCTTATATTTTTACTCGACTTTGTTAGAATAATCAAGGTATTTCAGGAATTTCTATTTTTGACGTGTTCTTAATTGGCTTGCAAGTTCTTTTGCTTTTTTGTGGGCTTGTGGGTTTACAAATCTGGAACGGGTAGCGTTGCGGGAGCCGTATCGCGGAAAGAATCTTGGTCACAAACTCACGGACTTTATGATATCGATTGCAAAGGAGCAGGGATTCAAGAAATTTAAAGTCCATGCCCAGTCATATCTGAAAGACTTTTACCAGAAGCACGGATTTGAGATTGTTGGAGAAATGTTCAAAGAAGCTGGCATTGACCACTATTTGATGATTAGGAATGATCCATAGAATAAACAGAAATTATTTTTCTGCGTATATCTTGCAATTCGTGTCCTAAATTAACTCCGTCCTGCAAATTTAATAATGCCCTTGACGTTAAACAAGGAGTTTGCTACCCCTACCCTCAGTAAAAAACAAGAATTATTGACCAAATAAAAAAATGGATTTGTAAATAGCATATATGACTTCCAAGAAAGTTCTTACCGTTGAAAAGAGGAGTGGAGATATATTCAGCCATATACGCATAAAATGGCTGGTAGAAACACCAGAGGAGCGTGTACGCCAAGAATATCTTGGTGTTTTGGTCAATGAATATGGATATAGTCTTGACCAAATTGACGAAGAACTTTCAGTAACAGGTCGTGGTTCTGGTGATGCACGGGCAGACTTTCTTATCTGGCGAACCCCACAGGAAAAATCAGATAGGAAAACAGCTCTTATTGTAGTTGAATGTAAAGCCGATAATGTTACGATTGACCGAAATACTTACCGGCAGGGTGCGAATTACGCGCAATATGAGCGAGCAAAATTTTTCGTTACTCATAATAATCGTGAAACCAAATTTTGGAAGGTAAACCTTGAACGAAGAATGCCTAATTTTGATGAAATTGAGGATATTCCTCATGCAGATGCCTCCGATAAAGAGATCGAGGAAATCGTTTCACGTCTGAAGGTATTCAAAGAAGATGAGTTTGCCGATCTTTTGCATCAGTGTCATAACGTGATACGCAATAGGGAGAAACTAGACCCGGCAGCGGCATTTGATGAGATAGCTAAGATATTATTTATCAAGGTTTGTTTTGAACGCAAGTTAAAGTCGGGAAAGCAAAGAAGAAATCTCTTTACAGCGGAATTTCTTGACCAACAAAAAGAACTCTATGAGGACTCGATAGACACACTATTTACAGAAACAAAGAAGGAATATCGTACTGATAAAATATTTGAAAATGACGGAAGGTTAACCTGAAGTTTAATACCGTCCGTGAAATCATAAGTAAGTTAGAACGATACAATCTTTCAGATACTTCAGAAGATGTAAAAGGCATTGCATTTGAGCGCTTTTTAGGCCGGACTTTTCGTGGAGAAATCGGTCAATTTTTTACTCCTCGGACAATTGTTGAATTTATGGTGAGAATGGTCGGTCCTAAAGAAGGAGATGTTATTTGCGATCCAGCTTCGGGTTCAGGTGGATTCTTAATAAGGTTTTTTGAGATTGAAAGGGAAAAAATATTAGCGGATGTTGACCGAGAATATCAGAAATATAAGGAAGAAATTGAGAGCAAAAAATACACAAAGAAAAAGAAAGCAGAACTACTACGCCAAAAATATGAGCAATTGCAAAGGCAAATAAACCCTTATTCGAGCAGGATAGAAGCAAGCCGTGAAGACCGCCAAATCTCACGAATTTGGAAACTTGCCAATGCTTGTATTTATGGATGTGATGCAAATGATAGGATGGCACGGACAAGCAAGATGAATATGATTATGCATGGCGATGGACACGGCGGTGTTCACCATCACGATGGTTTTATTAATGTAAATGGAATATTCGAAAAACGCTTTGATATTGTACTAACAAATCCACCTTTTGGCGCCAGTGTTGAAGAGTCAGACATAATCGAGGAGTCTCACGTAACTGTACCAGAAGAAGTAGAACGTCGGTATGAAGCAGAGTACGGCAGTCTTTATAAAGAAGCAATAGAGAAGGTAAAGGCTTCAATAGGAAAGCCTATATCGGGCCTTTTTGATTTACCAAAGACAGGGAAAATCAAGACAGAAATTCTTTTTATTGAGCGCTGTCTAGCGCTTCTTAAACCCGGTGGAAGACTTGGAATAGTTCTTCCCGAAGGTATTTTTAACAATCCCTCCCTTTCTTACGTTAGAGAATATTGTGAAGACAGGGCATTTATAAGGACTGTTATCTCACTTCCACAGGAAACGTTCTTTTCATCAGGAACCAGCGTAAAAGCATCCCTTCTTTTTATGCAAAAGTTTACAGAAAAGGAACAGGAAGAATTTGATGCGCAAAAAGTATCTGCCTTTAAAGAAATAGAAGAAAAGTATCGTGAACAAAAAACAAAACTTCAAGAGATTATAGCAAGGCAAAACTACAAACAAGAGGACTTTTTACCATCTGGAGAAAAAGCTTTTACTAAAGAACAGAAGGCAGAAGCATCAAATAAGGTAAAAGAGGCAAATACTAACCTCAAAAAAGGAAAAGACAAAGCAAGGAAACCCCCTAAAAGAACTTGAAGATATTATTTCGAGGGAAGCGAGAGCGCTTTTAAAAGAACGGTTTTTCTATCCAATATTTATGTACGAGGCTGAAAAGGTTGGTATTACAGCTACTGGAGAAGCAGATTACAACGAGCTTTACCCCAATGACAATAAGCCACCTGGTACTGAAAAAACTTGTCTTGAACTCTATCAAGAATTTCGCAATAATTCTGATGAATTTTTACTTGTTTAATAAAGTATTTGACTGTGTCATCCCAAAATTTTCCAAAAGCGTTTGCAGTATGGTTTAAAGATCTTAGACGATGGGACCCCGCTAGCTTCCATGAGATAGCATGGCATTGGCCAAAAGATGTCATGCAACCAATCGGTAGAATTCTAAGCACACGAAAGGAGAAAGTAGATCGTACTCGCTTTACCTTTTCAGATCTGCAGCCTATAACCATACATTTTGATGGTTCAATTGATCGCCGTAATGTTGATGCGACGCGAGAGTATACTATGGATTTATTCTTTGCTCGATCTGGTGATATCATAGTAGCAAAAATTGACTTAAAAAATGGTGCTGTAGCTATAGTGCCTGATGATTGGGAAAATGTTGTGGTTACTGGACATTTTGCTGTCTATAAACCTGATCGTACAAAAATAATTCCAGAATACTTTCATCGCATTATACAAACAAGTTTTTTTAAAGCACATCTATGGAGAAACAAAGTTGGGGCTGAGGGTAGAAAAGAAGTTAAGCTTGATTACTTTGAATCTCTTGAAATTCCTATTCCACCCATACCAATCCAGAAGGAAATCATGGCTCGATGGCAGAAAGCACAAGAGGAAATAAAAACTGCAAAGGAACGTGTGGAAGATGTGAAACAATTGATTGAAACCAAATTACTTCAGAAATCAGGAACAACATTACCTCCTGTTACATTGAGAAAAGGGGCTTTTGTACTTGAATGGAGAAAATTTGAAAGATGGGATACCTTCTTTTATCGAGAGGATTTTATTAATTTAGTAAAGCAGATAAAATCAAGGAGACATGCTACGCTTGGAGAAATTCTCAACTTTACTTCTCGGTCGTGGAAAACTTCTGATTTTCAAATAGGGTATTCGAATATATTGAAATTTCTAATGTAACCAAGGACGAAGGTATAATCGGGAGCAAAAAAATTGATGTTAATAAAGCACCAAGTAGGGCAACTACGTTGTTAAAAGAAGGGGATATTATACTTGCTACAACTCGACCTTATCTTGGGGCTTTTACAGTCGTATCCGAAAAGTATGCTAACTGTGTTTGTTCAAGTGGTTTTGCTTTGGCCGATAAAATCAAAATTCCTGATATTAAGAAAGATTTTTTGCTCTTTTATTTAAAAAGTCCTGCTGGACTTAGACAGATGGAAAGACGCATGACTGGAGGTTTATACCCAGCAATTGTTCAAGAGGAATTAGAGAAAATCTTAATTCCTCTCCCACCGTTGAATGTCCAACAAATAATTATTCAGCAGGTAGATGAAGGACGAGTAAAAATCGCACATGAGGGTGAATACTCTGACCGAAAATCTCGTGAGATAGAGGCTGAAATGGAAGCCCTTATACTTGGAACTAAAACTATTAATACTTAAAATTGATTTGTTGGGTTAATTAAACCCAACCTAGTGCGCCTGAGAGTGCGCAATGCCAGAGGGGTGAAAGTCCCCTTCAGGTAAAACGCTTTCCAAACCTGTAACCGACCGTAACTGCGTCATCGTGAGATGAGGTGGGGAGCAACGGGTGGTTGGAGACGGACTGGCAGGAAGGCAATGTGCATGAATCAGGGATACCTGATAGAGAGAGTGACTGTATCAGGAGTCAGAGCCTCCATAGGAGCAGTGAGACATCGTAATGGATGTGGAGCAAAGGGAGGCAGGAAGGTGGATGAGTGAAGACT
>JAUSDH010000149.1 GCA_030650655.1 Candidatus Brocadiaceae bacterium | reverse complement strand
TTCTTGTTCCTGTATTGATTTCTGCGATACTACCACCTTTGCATGTCTTAACACAAATGTATTTAATAAGTAACCCTTTTGAATTTCTTCTATTATGGTATCTTCCGGCACTTCATTATTGACTTTTCTCATCAAAACCTCATGCCTACAAACGTCCAGAGGAACACCCACTGACGGTATAGGCTCAAGTCCTTCTGATTTTAGTATTCGGGAAAATTCTATGTATATCAATTTTATTCCATCTACATATTTACTTCCCGCTGCATTATTAACTGTAGAAACAGCCTTTTCAAGACTTTCGTAAATATCCAATAATTTTTTAATCAACGATTCTGCAGCTGTTCGCTGAGTAATTTTCCGTTCTTTATCAGCCCATTTCTTGTAATTATCAAAATCAGCCGCGAGACGTCTAACCGAATCCTGAAGTTCACTAACCTTTTTCTTGCTCGCTTCTAATTCCTGCTTGAGAGATTGGATTATTGCCTGTTGTTCAGTAAACAATACCTCGGACGCCTGCACTATTTCTATCTTATCAGACGTACCAGTATCTTTTTCAGTTCCATTTGACATTGCTATCCTATCCTTAAACAATATTCCGCATACGCATAAATCTCATTTTCTAAAAAAAGTAACTATAACACACCGATTCATAAAAGGCAAGCATTTCAAACAATAAACAATCATTTACATCCCACCCCCTCTTAAAATCTTAGTAAGCATCTCAACATGCTGGGAAGGAATATTTGTTCCGTGTAGCCCTTTCACCGTCGCTTCTATATCATAAGGTACTCGTTTTATCGTTATACTACCGTCCTCCCAAACAGCATACGATGCCAGAGGGACACTATCACGTGGCTGGCCCACACTACCGGGATTCACAACGAGAATATCCTGTATTTTACGCACCATAGGAAGATGGGTGTGACCGATAAATACGATATCGGCATGAATATACTTTAGCTCGTCCTCCAGTTCCTTATGAGAAACATCCGGACGAAGATATTTAAACATGTCACCTCTTGGTGAACCATGTGAAAACAAGAATCTTGTCCCGTTTATTTCCGTATGCAAAGTTACAGGTAAATTGGCAAGATAATCTTTCTCGTCTTCGCTCAAAATGCTCTTTGTATAAATTTTACCTGCGTCACTGAGTTCTTTATATTTTACAGAACATCCACAATCCACATCTCTACCTATGGCATTGTCATGATTTCCTCGAACTATTCCATCGGTTAAGTCACGAACCCTTTCAAGGCATGTCTTGGGGTAGGGTCCGTAATTTACCATATCCCCCAGACAAAAGACCTTATCGGCTTCTTCACGAATGGCATCTAGTGCAGCCAAATTTCCATGTATGTCCGATATTATAAGTAGTTTCATGCTTTGTATTTTCCTTGCCTTACTATAAATGAATGTTATAGAATTGCGAAATTATATTGTTATAAATACCAGCAATCAAGGTTTATCTTGTTTACTCCCATTTTGTATGTTTCTTGCTAATAAATTTCCATACTATACCCGTATTGCCTATTTCTACGACGTAAGATCGGGCATATTTTTTGGTATTTTCAACGGGTTAGTTATATTTTTTGCACCCATCATTGGACGAAGGATGGGTGCAACATCCCTGGAAGTTGCTGTCATTACGGCAGCCCCCACCGCCTGTTTCCTGCTTACTCTGCTCTGGGCAAAACTGTGCAGAAACGGCAAAAAAGTATTATGGGTAGTATTCCCTACATTCTTTTCAAGGAGTTTGTATTTATCCGTCTTTTTTATAAAAAATCCTTTAATCTTTACATTTATCGTCGTATGCGCTGCAGTCTTAGAATCGATGGCAATGCCTGCTTATAGCAGCATTATGAAAGAAGTTTATCACGAAAATTATCGTGGAAAGGCCATGGGATATGTGCGGTTCTTCTGTAATCTGTCGACAGTACTGGCCACCTTTGCAGGGGGATATTTACTAGACCTTGGTAACGGTACTTTTTATCGATTCATTTTTCCGGCTGGCGCTGCTTTTGGGATGACTTCTTCGTTTCTTTTTAGAAAGATCAAAATTAGACGTGAAACAAAGATCAACGCGCTTGATCGTTTATCGGTTATCGTAAATGAATTTGGCAAAAATAATCATCTTAAATATTTTACTATGTCGTTCTTTATTGCCGGATTTGGCTATCTCCTGGGTGTGCCCCTTTACCCTCTTTTTCTGGTTGACGAACTCTCACTATCAAATACAATTATTGGATATTTAGGTTCTATTACAGCACTTTCTGGTTCGATCTCTTTCTTCTTCTGGGGACACCTTATCGATCGCTATAAACCACTGAAGCTCCTAAAGGTTGTCATGCTCATTGCCGTAGCCATTCCTTTTCTTTACGCAATTTCACACAATATATATCCCATATTTTTCGCATCAGTCATTAGTGGTGTAATCATGAATGGATGGGATTTGTGCTGGTATAACCATATCATTCAGGAAGTCAAAAGAGAACATACACCGGGTATATTTGGCATACAATATTCTCTTATTGGCATACGAGGACTCACTGCTCCTTTCATCGGAACGATATTATATCAGCACATCGGCATGCGTTTGACGCTGATAATCTCTGCTTGTGTTGTTATGACAGGCGGTGTATTAATACAATTTTGCAGGAAAAAAGCCTATACTCCAAAATTCCAAATCGCAACAAGGGGTGTACCGGCTGATTAAAACAATCTCATATTTGAAATCGGAGGCTAACAAAAATGAAACTCACTGAAAATCTCGTAACTTTTCGTTTAAAGTTAAAAAATGCCCCTGGCACATTGGGCATGGCCCTTACTACCATTGCTAAGTTAGGTGGTAGCATGGGCAATATTCAGATTATCAAGGCGGAAAAAGAATTTAAGGTCAGAGATCTTGCCGTTTATGTTAGCACCGACAAGCAAGTAAAAGACATTTTGAGCGCTCTTTCGGCCATTGGAAAAGAATTTGTTGAAGTCGTCAGCGTCAAAGATAAGGTCTTTGAACTTCATGAAAAAGGAAAAATATTTTTAAATAATCGCATTAGCATTTCTACCTTTGAAGACCTTTCACGAGTATATACCCCCGGCGTAGCCAAAGTTTGTATGGCTATTCATGAACGTCCCGAACTGGCCAAAGAATATACCATTATCAAGAATACCGTCGCGGTTATTACTGATGGTACTGCTGTTCTTGGATTGGGCGATATTGGTCCTGTGGCGGGAATGCCTGTTATGGAAGGCAAAGCCATGTTATTCAAGGCGTTTGGGGGTATTGATGCATTTCCCATTTTGCTAAACACCAAGGATGTAGACGAAATAGTCAATACTGTTATAAACATCGCTCCCACTTTTGGCGGCATTAACCTCGAAGATATTTCAGCCCCTCGCTGTTTCGAGATCGAAAAAAGATTAAAAGCAGCCTTAAAGATTCCCGTATTTCACGATGACCAGCATGGCACAGCAGTGGTTTGCCTTGCGGGTCTCATTAATGCACTAAAAGTGGTTGGGAAAAAGATAGAAAATGTTTCTATCGTTATCAGTGGCGCCGGCGCTGCAGGAACTTCAGTTGCCAAAATACTTCTCAACGCAGGCGCTAAAAACATAGTGGTATGTGATACCGCCGGAATTATTTATAAAGGCAGAAATACCCATATGAATCCCGACAAGGAGGCCTTGGCAGAAATCACAAATCCAAACCATGAAAAAGGAGTGATTGCCGATGCTATGAAGGGCAGGGATGTTTTCGTCGGTGTCTCCGGGCCGAATATTATTACCAAGGACATGGTAAAGACTATGAATAAGGACTCTATCGTATTTGCTATGGCAAATCCCACCCCGGAGATCGAGCCTGATTCTATTGAGGGTATCGCCAGAATTATAGCTACAGGCAGGTCAGATTATCATAACCAGATCAATAACGTACTTTGTTTCCCGGGTCTTTTCAGGGGGGCATTAGATATTGGGGCAACGACTATCAATGATGAGATGAATATGGCGGCAGCATACGCCATTTCAAATACTATCGATGAGGATTATCTATCCGAGGACTATATTATACCAAGCGTTTTCAATGAGAAGGTGCATAAGGAAGTGGCTAAGGCAGTTGCTGATGCCGCCATTAAAACTGGCACTGCTACCCGACAACTATTTTAACAAATACATTCCATATCAATTGAGCTATTGGAACCTAAATCAAATTCGAAAGGTGTTATCTTATTCTTTTTAGCATCACATAGCAATTTTACTTTTGGTCTGGATAGATGCTGGATGTTTAAAGACATTACAACCCCTGTAAAATCTTTATTTATACCATTCTTGATTCTCACTTCGGAACCCACAGGATATTTAGGCATTACAGCCAGAAAACATTCCACTAATTCTTTATTAAACTGTGTTCCAGATCCGCTCGTTATAAGTTCATATACAATATCAGGAAGCAATCCTTTACGATACGGTCTATCCGAAATACAGGCGTCGTAAAAGTCCGCAATTGCTGCGATCTCCGCAATCATAATCAATTTATCCTGCTCAGTGTAACCAACGTTACCACTATCAATTTTATTGTTGCCTCTCAAACCCCGAGGATAACCTTTACCGTCCTGTCTTTCATGGTGTTGATAAGCGATGTGCTTTGAAGCCTCTCCTATATTATCAATATCCTTGAGCAACTCATATCCATAGGTGGTGTGTTGCTTTACTTTTTCATATTCCTCCGCTGTTAATTTGCCTGGTTTATTAATAATCTTATCCTCGATGAAAATCTTTCCTATATCGTGAAGAAACTCGCCAATGGCAATTTGTCTCAATTTCTCCTTGTCAAGAAATAACCTTTTTGCAATGATTATGGATAACACTGCCGTATCAACAGAATGTTCAAAGGTATAATTATCAAAACTCTTAATCGAATTTAACCCTGACAAAATATTTTCATTCATTAGTTCATCAACAAAAGAATTAATATCTTTACACATTTGCTTAAACGCTTGATTCTCTTGAAAGGCGTTTTTAATCTTTGGAGTATTAATACTTTTAATAATGGATTCGGTAGTCTCTGCTTCTATACTTACTATTGCTGACTGTGTTAATTCGTATGTCTTAAGAATGCCTTTCGTCGCCATAATACGGATCTTATCAGATATTGGATCGTTAATGACAACATCTGCAGTTTCCTCATCATCGATATAAACTTTGATAAATCCTCTTTTTTTCAATGCGTTAATGTGACCCTCAACGATCACTACCCCCCTGTTTAATAATACCTCATAATTATCTCCGTAAACAGCCTTACCAAGTACCATACCCGGTGTTAATTTTTCTATATACATTCTTCTCATATCATTTCCTCAATTATTTCACGCTGCGCTATATTATGGTACAGAAAAAACCTTTCATTATATCGAGAAAATAATGCCTGTATAAAAATATTTAGAAGTGTAGTTCCATGCCTTCCTGTGCCGAAAAACATTCCATATGAGGATAATCCCCATTCATATTTTCTTTGCAATTTGCCACAAAGATGTCAATTTGCTCATCAAAATGATCTGGGTCGTGGTGAAAAAGTGCCAGTCTGCCCACCTTTCCCTCTTTCGCAAGATTCAGTACTTCGCTGAGAGGGGAATGTCCCCAGCCAATCTTGGTTTTGTATTCCTCATCTGTGTATTGTGCGTCATGGATGAGTAAATCTGCACCGCTAATTAATTTTACAATCTTTTCTCTGGTATCTGATTTATATTTCAATCTAAAAGTCTCATGTGCCCATGAGGGTATTAGTTCATTATCCGTAATATAACATATCTTTGTCTTTCCAAAAGTTACCACATATCCCATTGCTTGACCTGGATGATTGATATACATAGTATCAACCTTTAACCCGTCGATGATGTTACTTCCTTCTGAGAGTATCTGAAACTGCATATGGGCCGACAAAGATTGTAGTTTAACCGGAAAATATATACTTTCCATTTGATTTGATATGATTCTGTCAAGCCTTGCCTCTTGCAAATCCATGCCCAGGATAATAATCTCGTTCCCCTCAATATACGAAGGCATGAAAAAAGGCAGGCCCTGAATGTGGTCCCAATGGAAGTGGCTAAGAAATATATGAGCTTTAAGCTTTCTCTCTTCTTTACACAATACGTTCCCAAGTTCTCTGATACCCGTGCCCGCATCAAAAATAAACAATTGATTGTTCGGTAGTCGAACTTCCACGCATGGAGTATTTCCACCATATTTTATATACTTTACACCAGGCGTGGGAATGGATCCTCTTACGCCCCAGAATTTAACTTTAATTCCAACCTTCAATATACATCCTATGAAATGTTTTAGGTATGGTAGTATTTACAAATAATTTGTTATCTGGTTAATTTTTGAGATAATTTTACAAAACTATTTTTTAGTATTGCCCTCCACCAGAATATACTTTACGCCTATTTCGTACTGTCCCATAAACTCTTTTATACGAACCACCTCGACAAAAATCTTTTTATATATCCGGTCGTAGTCTGGAGAAAGGACCAAGACACTGCCTGCCTCTATTTTTTTACTTGTTTTTAATCGTAGCCCACCTTTAGAAATATCTACAACTGTCCCTCCAAACGTGGGTTCTTCTTGTTTGTCAACTATTTTAAGTTTACAGGGAAAGATTTCATAAAAGCGTTCCTGGTCCCGTCGTTCCATAGATTTGTAATCCTCTTGATCCGCTTTTCCTTGAGATTTTGAACCACTTGCCTTTTTCCTCGTAATAAGATTATCAATGAAACTTTGAGCCTCATGGAGTTCATCCAGAGTCAACTCTTCTAATATTTTCATCACTTTTTCTTTAGAAAGCATATTCTGTTCTTATTGCTATAACTCTAAGATATTCTACACATTACCTCTACAGTCGTTGCAATTATTACAAATTAGAATTAAAAATACAACTTATTTTTATCATTTATATCAATAATAACTATAAAATATTGTCGAAAAATTTATTCTCGGTGGATGAGGTGTTTCACTGTGCTGAGGCAACACAATTAAGAAAAGGGGAAGACGACACCCTTGCCAGGATAAATGTGTTGGGAACGGCGAGCATGAGTCTGTTCTGTATAACGAAAAGGCACAAGCGGCTTCACTATATCAGTACGGCATATATTGCAGGGAAGAGGCGCGGCGTGGTTCTGGAAGACGAATTGGATGAGGGACAGTCATTCAATAATGGCTACGAGAGGTCGAAATACGAAGCAGGGAGGTCTCTTGCGGTGTTTTTGGGACAATACCGGGTTCCCTGTGGGAACTTGCGGTGTGGCTCACGGTTGCAACGGGCAATCATCGTATAAAAGTAGTGCCTCT
>JAUSDH010000134.1 GCA_030650655.1 Candidatus Brocadiaceae bacterium | reverse complement strand
AACAGGTATACGATGGTTTATCGAGCGGTATAACGACTTTTGTCGGTGGTGGAACTGGACCCGCTGATGGAACAAAAGCCACTACATGTACTCCTGGTCCGTGGAATATCCAAAAAATGATTCTGGCATGTGAAGGACTCCCCATCAACTGGGGATTTAAAGGAAAAGGAAACTGTGCGCTGCCAGAACCGTTAATAGAACAACTGGAGGCAGGCGCTTGCGGACTAAAAGATCACGAAGACTGGGGCACAACGCCTGCGGTGTTAGACCAGAGTTTAACAGTTGCTGATAAATATGATATTCAGGTGTCAATTCATACAGATACCTTGAATGAGGCAGGTTTTTTGGAGGATACTATTAAAGCAATTGATGGACGTACTGTTCACACCTATCATACTGAAGGGGCGGGTGGTGGTCACGCCCCGGATATCATGCGGATTGCTGGTGAAAAAAATGTATTACCATCGTCAACAAATCCCACAAGACCGTATACCATAAACACACTGGATGAACATCTCGATATGTTAATGGTCTGTCATCATCTTAACCCTGCAATTCCTGAGGATGTGGCTTTTGCAGAAAGTCGTATTCGTGCGGAGACAATCGCTGCCGAGGACGTGCTCCATGATCTTGGAATATTAAGCATGTATAGTTCGGATTCTCAGGCAATGGGGAGGGTGGGTGAAAATTTTATTAAGGCTATTCAAACTGCTGATAAGATGAAGAAACAGCGGGGGAAACTAAAAGAGGATGCACCAGGAAATGACAATTTCAGAGTGCTTCGTTATATTGCCAAATGCACCCTGAACTATGCCATTTCTGATGGTTTTGCCCATGTGTTGGGTTCGATAGAAGCAGGAAAGATTGCAGATATTGTGCTCTGGCCTATTGCATTTTTTGGTGCAAAGCCTAAGATGGTAATTAAGGGCGGTTTTGTAAACTGGGCATTAATGGGGGATCCCAACGCTTCTATCCCGACACCGGAGCCTGTCATTTACCGTCCTATGTTTGGTTCGTTCGGTGGAGCGATGCCAAAAACAAAAGTGACGTTACTATCAAAGGTAGCCGTTGAATTGGGGATTCCTGAAAAAATTGGCATGCAAGGCGGATATGTTGCAGTTGGGAATTGTAGGGGATTGACAAAATCTCATATGGTTAGGAATGATGCAACGCCTAAAATCGAGATTGATCCTGAAACCTATCAGGTAACGGTTGACGGAAAGATCGCTACCTGCGAGCCAGCAAAGGAATTGCCGCTGACACAGCTTTTTTTCATGGTGTAGAGGAGACAGCTTTTATGATTGTCAGACATGTGGTAGAGGCGTCAAATGTAGATAATGAGGGCTACGTTATAGATGCTTCCAAAATTAAGCACGGCGTTGTCAGGGCTGGCAAAATATGGGATTTAGCAGGTTTTATCGATTGCAGAACACATCTTAACCTCGATTTTGCGGATCATCAGGTAACCGGATGTATTATTGCAGGCCAGTTTTGCAAATATGCTTTGGTAAATGTAAAACAGGATGGTTTTATTTTTGCCCGAGTGAAAAATGAAAGTTATAAACATTATGGATTCGTAGATATTGATGCACGAAGAATCGAATGGATGAACAAGTGTCATCTCAAATAAGATACTACGAAATTAATAATAGTTTGCCTAAAATAGTTTAAAATCACCAAACCCAACGAGCAACACACTTTTTTATTATCTATTTTCAAAAGAACTTTGATTTCAACATTTCTTTAGTATATTGCCTTTGATTCTCTAGCGTTAATCTAACTAAAGATTTTGTGATTGGTAAAAAATAACCATGTTGATTGTTAACGAAATATTAGGAAATGTTATTGCCGACGAGCAATGGAAAAAAATTTATAATCAGATGAGTTGTGATGGCAAAGTGCATGCAATAATGTTCTCTCGTTTAGAATCGGAAAGATGTCTATTGTTGAAAAGATTACCAGAACTGAATGAGGAAATGAGAATTGACCTCAAAAGAGGTATGGTATTACACCTTGGAGATATTCTCTATTATAAAACGGGAGACAAGATGTTCATTGCAAACATTGAGGCAGAAGAGATGATGGTGCTTAAATTTGTTGGAAAAGTTCATGAAGATGCACTGTTCGAGGCAGCCGTTAGATTGGGACATGCCATTGGAAACCAGCATTGGCAAATAAAGGTTGTAGGGAAGACGGTTTTTGTGCCCTTAGCCTTGGATCGTAAAGTAATGGAATCAGTCATTAAAACACATAACATTCCAGGTATAGAATATGTTTTTGCGGAAGTTGGGGGAGAAAAAATATCTAATGAAAGATATGAGCACTTCCATAACTTCCCTCATGGCCACAATTCTCAAATACATTCACACATCAAGGAAAGAGTACTTGACCGTGAATAATCATGGGGGGAAAATACCATTGAGATGGGATGTGCAAGAGCCACACTTAAAAACGTTTGTAAGGGCATTACAGATTTCCGATACGTTTTTTCCTGTTGGTATGTATAATTTTTCTCATGGTTTGGAATCCTTTGTTGAGATGGAGATAGTAAAAGACGTAGACGAATTTTTCCTTTTGCTGAATTATATTCTTATCCACC
>JAUSDH010000116.1 GCA_030650655.1 Candidatus Brocadiaceae bacterium | reverse complement strand
AGGGGCTGGGGGTGTGTTGCGGCAAACTTACACACCCCTTTATCCCCTCTTTTTAGAGGGGAATCATTAAAGATTGAATTTCCTATACATTAAATTAGGTTGGGTTTTAAAAGACAAAACCCAACGACTTTTTTCTGTTACTGCGATATGGCAATCATATAAGGATGGGTTAAGCAGGAGCGCACCCATCAATAAATAAATAAGTTAATGGTCGATGGGCCTGCTTCGCTTGACCCATCCTACTCTTTATTTTGAATTTCCTGAACATTAAATCAGATTCTTCGCTTCACTCAGAATGACACGTTGTCATGCTGAACGAATTGAAGCATCTCTTTTTTAAAAGATTGAAATTCCTATACATTAAACTTGAATGCAGACAGACTTAGTGCGAAAAAAACTACATCTCTATAGGTTATTTTCAGCCAATTACTTATTTTATCCTATTCAAATTTTTCTATAAAATTATATATTTTCTTTTTTTTGTTTACAAATAAATTAAATTCTTTTTATTGCAAGTAAATGTACTTCCATTAAGATACAACAGTGTCAGAATATATTCTCCGTAATAAAAAACTGATTTTTTTATTTTAAAAACCTATTGGCATGTCTTATGCTATAAATTACAAGTTACAGATTGTTCCACTTCTTATAAAATTGTATTGACAGTAAATTTGAAAATGTGTATATATTCGGAGTTTGAAATAGTAAATAATTAAAAAGTTAAAAGCATATTTGCTTACCATTTAGTTTGTTAAACATACTTCTTTATAGAAAGGGGTTTGAAAATGTCATTTTCAAAACCAAATGCATCGGCGGCAACACGTACAAAAAATAGAACACCTAATGACAGGACGCCTGCCAGCGGTATGTGTTCGGTTTGTGTTGATGATTGTCCAGGTTTTTGCGAAATTGGAAAATCTGCCTTTAGGGCCTCAGAAAATTTGTATCCACAACCCTTTGGAACTATTACAGCTGGGGCAGACAAGGAATATCCTCTAGATTTTTCACATTTAAATATCATGGGAACAGCTGTTGGAGCAGTTGGAATTGAGGCTGACAGCGACAAGGCAATTTTTGAAAACGTAAACGCAGAAACAAGGCTGGGAAAAGATAAAGGAATTAAATTAAAATTACCGATAATGATACCTGGTTTGGGTTCGACAAATGTTGCAAAAACACATTGGGACGGACTAGCTATCGGTTCTGCAATCTCTGGTACAGGATTAACCATTGGTGAAAATGTAGGCGGCATGGACGTTAATACCAAGTTAGAAAATGGGAAAATAACCCACTGCCCCGATATCGAAAATCGCGTAAAAACCTTTCAGAATTGGCAAAAGGACGGTTATGGAATCATTGTGATGCAAGAAAATGTCGAGGACAGCCGATTAGGAGTACTTGAGTACGGTATAAATAAGTTAGGCGTCCAAGCCGTAGAAATGAAATGGGGGCAAGGCGCTAAGGATATTGGTGGAGAAGTTAAAATTAATAATCTCGAAAAGGCAAGATTGTTAAGAGACCGCGGTTATATTGTACTGCCCGATCCATACGACAATACCGTAGCCTCAGTCTTTGGCAAGGCATTTAAGGAATTCGAAAGGCACTCCAGGGTTGGAATGGTCAATGAGGAAGGATTTGTAAAGAGGGTTGGAGAATTAAGAAAAGCGGGCGCAAAATATGTTTTTCTGAAGACGGGTGCTTATAGACCAGCGGACCTCGCCCGAGCGGTTTATTATTGTTCCGTTGCTGGAGTTGATGTATTAACAGTAGATGGCGCCGGTGGCGGAACAGGCATGAGCCCCTGGCATATGATGAATGAGTGGGGAGTACCCACCTTGTATATCGCCTCGCTTACCTATAATTATGTGCATAAATTAGCATCAAAGGGTAAGTACGTTCCAGATATTATACTTGCTGGAGGTTTTGCGTTTGAGGATGATATCTTTAAGGCTATGGCACTTGGCGCCCCTTATGTCAAGGCTGTTGGTATGGCACGTTCACCGCTCTGCGCAGCACATGTTGGAAAATTAATCGCAGAACAAATTAATAAAAACGCAATCGACAAAACTATCGAACCTTATGGCAGAACAATGGATGAAATATTCGTTTTAGCTTCCAGGACAAAGAGACTATTCAGTTCTAACGGCAAGGAAGTACCTGCAGGGGCACTCGGAGTCTATTCCTATTATCAACGTCTCTCTCAGGGGCTACGGCAATTGATGTGCGGTTCGAGAAAGTTTGCATTGGAACATTTAACAAGAAATGATATTGTTACCCTGACTCGCGAAGCTGCGGAAGTTACAGGCATAAGATACATTATGGATGCTGACAGCGAAGAAGCTGAACAGATACTATCTGGAAAAGAGAAAACCAAAGCTAAAACCGTTGTGAAATCAATGCCAAAACAAAAACCAAAGCCAAAAGTAACTCCAAAACCCAAGGCAAAGCCAAAGGGCAAGGCTAAAAAGTAAATAAATTTAATTTCAAATTCTCTAGTTGAAAGGAGAATATAAAAAGAATATAATATTTTCGTTTCAGTAATTTAAACCACTACTACATTTAAAGAAAGGAGACAGATATGAGTAAGAAATGGGTTACTCTGTGTTTAGCAGGGTGTTTTGGCGTAATGTTGGGAATAGCAGGGGTGAATTCATCTTCTGCGTATGCAGCAGAAGGTAAAAAACTGGCTATGGAAGGTACCGTTTTCGACCTTAAAGCCTCATCATCACTAACAGTTTATGGATATGTATCAGATAAGACATTTCATCCGGTTGCAGACGCAAAAGTGACGGCAAAGCCTTCTAAAGGGAGCTCAGAATCTGCCACATCTGAAAGCGACGGTCGTTATAGCCTCAACGTTGTGCCAGGCATGAATTATACCTTGAATGCTGGCAAGGGAGGCAAAAAGACCAAGTCTGTTAAGCTTAAGATAAAGGATAGTGAAGAGAGCGACCTTATTGTCAATTTTCTGTTAAAATAACATTTTTAGATAAAATTCTTTTAAATAACCATCTTAGAATTTTTATTAAAAGGGTTTTTCGGTATCTTTATGGTATGGAAAAACCCTTTTTTATTCATTATGATGTACAGAAAAACTATCCCAAAGGTTACGATATTTCTGATGCTCGGTCTGCTCGCAACTTTTTCTTATGCTTCAGAAACAAAGAGTCCCGTAACTAAAAAACCCCAACCCTCACTGCTCCTCATTACTATAGATACCCTGCGCGCCGACCGTCTGCCGTTTTACGGATATAAAAGGAACACCGCTCCTTTTTTAGGAAAGCTCGCTGAGCATGGAATCGTCTTCACGAATGCTTACAGTACTGCATCATGGACAGTTCCCGCTATGACTTCTTTGGTTACCGGTGTATATCCATCCTCACATGGGGTAATGCGGGGATCTATTAAAAAAGGGCGCGTTTACAAGCAAGAAATTGTCCCACGAAAACTGCCTAACCTGCCTGAACAACTGCGAGCTATGGGTTATCGAACGTATGCCGTAACCGCCAGTTACCATCTTACGAAAGAACTTGGCTTTGGACGTGGGTTCGACCGATACGCCTGCATCGGGTTTTGCACTGCTGAGAAAGTCAATCGAGCCTTTCTCGAGTGGAAGCATGAAATC
>JAUSDH010000110.1 GCA_030650655.1 Candidatus Brocadiaceae bacterium | reverse complement strand
ATGGTTATATCCACAAACATTAAGGAAACTATCGAGGCGATGCCTCAGACCAATAAAAAACTTTTGGAACCACAGATTTCCCAGATTGCACGGATATTGGATTATTAAATTCCACAAAGATTTTTAAAGAATAACATTATGAAAACAGATTCTAATCAGGTTGAATTTGATAATTCTATTAATTTTATCGAGGATATCTGTGCGGACGGGATATGCTGTTTTATGAGTATTCCCAGAAAACAGACTCATTTGGGCATGTGGAAGGCTTTCATAAAGCGGAGAAATGCGACATACGGCGTCAAATTGCTTTATACAAGTACTCAAGCAAAAGATATAGTTTATAATCCGTGTAGATGTTTAGACTTCTATTTGAAAGAAATTAATACAGAGAACGGTCCCACCCTGAGGGTGTTTTTAAGATGTGGCATATTCACGAAAGGGTGCCGGCCATATACCTGTAAGGCGTTTCCAGACAAGACGGATAGTTTTATGCACGATGTTCTTGCCCCTTGTGTTTATAACGAATACATAGCACATGAGAATTATGTCCAACTCAAATATGCCCATGTTTTTCGTCTCTTTTACGCGATTAAAGATGATCGCAGATTACTTGGAAAGATTTTCCCCGGCTATACAGCCGAAGAAACCAGGGAAAAATTAAACCAGTGTAAAGAGGTTGTGAAGATTAGCGCTGTTTGGAATGAAAAGCCATCGGAATACTTTCTTCTTGAAGTGCCCAAAACAAAAACCGTATTGTATATCTCTGATGCACATCCGAAGTTAGAGGGTGTAAAGCATGCATACGATTTGTGGCAGGGGCACATCGAAAGCTGGCTTGAAAAACATTATGACAGCAAGTGGCAGTCAAATTTGGCTGATGCAATGAAGAAAGAAAATACGGTAAAAAGAATAAAATGAGTAAATGTAATAAGATATTTGCTTGTATACAAACATTTGTCATTCTTTTTCTCATGATATGCCACGGCAGCGGTATAATAAGCTCCGCCAAGAAATCTGATGCATTTCCATGTGAAGTGCATCAATGTGGCTGCAAATCTGAGGCTGATTGTAAAGTACATTGCTGCTGTGCGCCTGAAGAAAATCAAAATAAGTTCCGTAACAATAGCGAAAATCAGAACGGTTTTAAAACTTTTATAAGCAGTATTAACTGCAAGTATGGGAATGACCCGCTTACAACATTAACCTTTACGGCTAAATACATGTTGGAAAGCCAGGTTCTACCTATAAAAGAGTCATTTCTTTGTTTTCTTTTCAATGACACATCATTTCATCTTCCACAAGCAATTGTTTCTCCGCCAGAAAAACCACCAAGATATTTTGTATAAACAGAAAGCATATCGAGATCTTGCCTTTGCCTAAACTATTTTAATTTGTACCACGGAATTGTTAGGGCGGAATTAGGTCTATTTTGGTGGCTTACAAGGGTTGTCTACTCCGAATTAATTTCGGGGTTAGATGTTCGTGAATTTATTCTGGCTCATGGAGAAATCTTATGAAAACAAATTATTTTAAACATTTTTGCGTTGTTGCTTGTGTATCTTTGATATTTTTTACTATTAATCAGGATGGAATATATTCCTGTGACCTTTGTTCTCTTGGCGGATTTGGCGGAACGACGGGCGCTGTAAACCCGATTTCAGCAGAGTCGCCGAAGAAAAACAAGTACACGCTGGGATATATCCTTGAGTATCAGGACTGGGAGGCTGTCAACATAAGCAAAGCACATGAACTGCATGAAGAAGGCAGGGATGCACATGCCAGGAAGAACGATGTTTCAAATAGTATCTTTTTTGGCTATGGAATCACCGATACCCTTTCCATCAGCCTTCAAGTGCCGTATGTTGAGAGGCGTTCCAGGGAGGTGCATGAAGAAGAGTTTCTTGGTGATGGACAAAATTCTACTGGACTTGGAGACTCAATTTTACTTGGAAAATATAAGTTTTACGACAAACAATTCGGATTGGCAGGGATATTTGGCCTAAAATTGTCCACAGGTAATACGAATGAGAGGAATATCGCTGGTGAAAGATTTGAACCAGAATTGCAGCCCGGTACCGGATCTCTGGATTATATGTTGGGTATTTCTGCCAATAAAAAAATCAATCATTTGATTATATTGGACGGTACAGTGCTGTACCATTTGAAAACAAAAGGTGATCAGGATTATAAATTTGGCGATATCATTAGGACCACCGCAGGGGCAACCTTTCATGTCATTGACCGGGATAAAAAGCCCACCCTTAATCTTTTGTCAGAAGTTATTACGCAATTTGCCAATAAAGACGAACAGGATGGTAAAACAATACGTGATTCAGGGGGTACCACAATCTTTTTTGCACCAGGGATTTCCTCTCACGTAACAGAGCAGTTAAAGACAACGCTGTCCGTCCCAGTGCCCGTATTTCAGGCGCTGGGTGGGGAACACCAGGAACTGGATTTCAACGTTCTTTTTAGTATGAGCTATAGCTTTTAAATAGCAGTATATGTGTACGACCATATTAACCAAAAGGTTATTGTATAGGGTAAGGATAATTCATGAATTGCCAAAATTTCGGACTAATGCACTCACTACGGTAACTTAGTAACGTTTTTTATTGGCATTTTCATGCGAAATTCTTGACCATTCTTGCATGATGATATATAATCCAAAACACTGAGTTAGAAAGTCCCCTCTTGGGAGGGGATTTAGGGGTGGGTAAGTCGGTGATTCGTGAGATATTCACTGAGATTTCACGACCAAGGGACCCACCCCTAACCCCTCCCAAGAGGGGAATAATTTGTGCCATTATAAAACTCGTCCTCGTGTAAACGGGGATATATGGATTTAAGTTAAACACGGACAAACGAAGTTTGTCCGTGCCACCCCAAAACCCGCATAAATAAAATGAAAATTTCTATACGATACAAATTATGAAACATACTTCATCTCAATATCCACGGATATTAATAGCAGGCACGCACAGCGGTGTCGGTAAAACAACCATTACCCTTGGTATTATGTCTGCATTGAAAGAAAGGGGTTACAAGGTACAGGGGTTTAAGGCAGGACCTGATTATATAGATCCCTCACATCACATGGCAATTACCGGGAGACCTTCGCGTAATCTGGATACATGGCTCATGAGCAGAGACGTGTGTCTGGAGTTGTACGAACATGCCCTGATGGATTCAGATATGGCAGTTATCGAGGGAGTAATGGGACTCTATGACGGCTGCCTGGACGGAAGTGAACTGGGAAGTACAGCGCACCTTGCCAAGATATTAAATGTGCCTGCGATATTGGTAATGGACGCAAAGGGAATGTCACGCAGCGCAGGTGCAGTGGTATTGGGATATAAAAATTTTGATAGTGATGTAAAAATTCGAGGGGTAATTCTTAATAGGGTGAAGAGCGAGCGGCACTATACATCTTTAAAAGAATCTATCGAAGGACATTGCGGCATTCCTGTGTTGGGGTATATGCCTTTTCATGAAGATATAACACTCCCCGAGCGCCACCTGGGTCTAATACCATCAGTAGAGCAAGAATTTTCAAAGTCTACCTATCAAAAAATAGGAAATTTGTTGTCTTCTACAGTGAATATTGATCAACTCATCGATATTGCATCCACATTGGATAATCTTCCATCATTTAAAAAAACGGTATTTAGTGGGATAAATGAGAGGTTTTATTTTAGGATTGCCGTTGCTGTAGACGAGGCATTTAATTTTTATTACCAGGACAACCTTGACCTGCTGGAATCGTACGGTATAGAGCTTACGTATTTTAGTCCATTGTATGATAAATACCTGCCAGCGGATATTGATGGATTGTACCTTGGAGGAGGTTTTCCTGAGTTACATGCAGCCGTACTAGCAGCGAATACGACCATGAAGGAATCCATCCGAAAGGCGCATAAAAATGGTGTGGTTATCTACGGTGAATGCGGGGGGATGATGTATTTGCTTGAACAACTGGTTGATTTTAAAAAGAATACACATGAAATGTGCGGAATACTCAGGGGAATGACCAAGATGGAAAATAAAAGGCAAGGGCTGGGTTACATTACCGTTCAAGCATTACAAGACAACCTCTTATGTAAAAAAGGGGATATGTTCAAAGGCCATGAATTTCATTGGTCATCGCTGCACGTGCCTGAAGGTACGCCGTATGCTTATGCAATTTCTAAATGCGACGATAGGAAATCAAAAATGGACGGCGTCTTTGCCGACCGTGTATTAGGCTCCTACACTCATGTCCATTTTGCAACTGACCCCAGACTGGTAAAACAATTTTTGTATACTATTGCAAAAAGGGCTTAACTACTCAAATGCGGCATGTCGCACGTAGTGAACGTA
>JAUSDH010000104.1 GCA_030650655.1 Candidatus Brocadiaceae bacterium | reverse complement strand
GGTGGCGATGGATGAGGGGTTAAGGTTTGCAATCCGAGAAGGTGGAAAGACCGTCGGCGCTGGTGTCGTTACTAAGATTATTGAATAAACAATCGGGAATACATGCATGCGCGAATATATGACAATGATATGTAAAGATTGTTCTAATAGAAACTATAGAACACCTAAAAAGACACAACAGACTGAAAAGCTGGAATTGAAAAAGTTTTGTAAGTATTGTAGAAAACATACAGCTCATAAAGAGTATAAGAAGTAGTTTTGGATTTGGTTAATTTATATATTAGTGCAAAAATAAAGGTCTGTAGCTCTAATTGGTAGAGCACCGGACTCCAAATCCGGCTGTTGTGGGTTCGAGTCCCCCCAGACCTGCCATATTTAATGAGGTGTGAGGTATTTGGTATGTCGTTTTTCGGAATATATAGAAAAGGACACGGGGTACATAGCAGAATTGCTGTTGGGATAGCATTGGGCTTGCTTGCGCTTTTTGCTTCTATTTCTTTGTATGATGTTTTGATAGACTTGCCAAATATCGCTGAAGGTGTTAAAGTTCCGCTGGTCGATATTGGCTTAACATGGGGTTTGATTAGCGCTTTTGCACTTTTTGTTTTTTTGGGTTTTTTGATAGGTGTTTTTGTTGCTGGTCTTGAGACGGGTATTAGTCCATTAGATGCTGGCGGTAAAAAGACTATCGGTTTTTTAATAGATACCCAAGGTGAGCTTCAGAAGGTTTCTTGGCCTACGAGGTATGAGCTAGTCGGTTCAACGGCAGTTGTGATTGTGTCGGTTGTCGTTATCGGGATATTTATTCTAGGGGTCGATTGGTTTGTATCTACTATAATGGGGTATATAGGCGTGTTGTAATTTTAGCAAACTTGGGTGAATGGATGAGTAGTACATGATCCGCATGTTACACTTACAAAGAATGAAAGAGATTCCTCAGAACTGTCAACTCTTTTAATTCCTACCGAGTTAAAAATTGAATAACAATTAATTTATATACGGCAGTACATAAAAACTATTTGAAAATATTTTCTGTAGGTTAATTAGATGCCCAAACAGTGGTATGTTTTGCGTGTACAGAGCAATAAAGAGGATAAAGTCAAGCAAGGTTTAATAGAGCGAATTAAATCTGGGGGTTTAGAGGGGATGGTATCGAATGTTTTGGTTCCCAGCGAGAAGGTATCCGAAATAAAAGGTGGAAAAAAAAAGATAACCGAGAAAAAAATTTATCCAGGTTATATAATTGCTGAGGTAGAAGTTGATGAGCATGGACAGATACCCAGGGAAGTTTTGTTTCTGATTCGAGAAACACCTGGTGCAGGTGATTTTATTGGTGGTCAAAATAAACCTGTACCAATGGCAGCTCACGAGGTTGAAAAGTTATTGTCTGAGGCAGCGCACAAAGAAGAAAAGCCTCGTGCAAAAATAGAGTTTCATGAGGGCGAAAAAGTCAGAGTCAAAGAAGGTCCATTTGAAAATTATGATGGGACAGTCGAGGAAGTGTTACCTGCGAGTGGCCGTGTAAAAGTAATGTTAACGGTATTTGGTAGGGCAACTCCAGTTGAATTGGAATATTGGCAGGTTGAGGTTATTTGATACTAGGAGCAGAACATGGCAAAAGAGATTTTAAAAAAGATTAAATTACAATGTCTGGGAGGGCAAGCAACGCCAGCTCCACCGGTGGGACCAGCACTTGGTCAACACGGAGTGAATATAGGACAATTTGTTAAGCAGTTTAATGATAGAACGAAGGATTCACAAGGTATGTTAACACCTGTAGAGATCACCATTTTTAAAGATAAATCATTTACTTTTATTGTAAAATCTCCACCAGCATCTGTATTATTAAAACAACTGGCTGGTATCGCAAAGGGATCTTCGGAACCGAACAAACAGAGAGTCGGACAGGTAAACAAACAACAATTAAAAGAAATTGCGACAAAAAAATTGGCCGATTTGAATGCAGACAATTTGGATGCTGCTGTTAGAATAATAGAGGGAACTGCACGGAATATGGGAATTAAGGTGGTTGAGTAAGTTTCCTAATTGGATATTCTGGTAGTTTGAAAAAAAAGTAATAAAGGAAAGTAATAATATGGCGAAAAGAAGTAAAAGATATGTAGAATCCAGGAAGGTTGTAGACTCAGAAAAAAAGTACGGGATAAATGAGGCTGTTAAATTACTAAAGTCGCTTAAACCCGCAAAGTTCAATGAAAGCATTGAAATCGCAATGAAATTGGGTATTGACCCAAAGCAATCTGATCAGCTTATCAGAGGATCTATTTCATTGCCTAATGGTATCGGTAAAAGCCTTAAAGTAATTGTTTTTGCCACTGGTGAAAAAGCGGTGTTAGCAAAAAAAGCAGGGGCGGATGAAGTGGGTGCCGAAGATTTGGTCAAAAAGGTTGAGAGCGGATGGGCTGATTTTGATGTGGCAATTTCCACTTCAGATATGATGAGAATGGTAGGTAAGCTAGGTAGGGTGCTCGGACCACAAGGTAAGATGCCATCGCCAAAATCGGGAACAGTAACTGATGATATCGAAACGGCAGTAAAAGAGTTTAAAGCTGGTAAAATTGAATATAGAACTGATGCAGGTGGAAATGTGCAAGCCCTTGTTGGTAAGCTTTCATTTTCAGATGCTGATTTAGAGGACAATATAAATACGTTTGTCAAGCATATTGTGAACTCTCGTCCTTCCTCAGCAAAGGGGGAGTTTGTAGAAAAAGTTTCAGTGTCTTCAACCATGAGCCCTGGAATAATGTTACAGGTTTAATAAGTAATACTGAGAAGGGAAGTAAATAGAGCAATGGCAAATGAATTAAAAAAACTTATTGTAAAAGAAATGGTAGCGCAATATCGCAATACGAATAATTACTTAGTAGTTGGTTATCAAGGGATAAACTCATTACAATTTGATGAATTAAGAAAAAATTTGCGTAAAAAGAAGATTCATCTGGAAATAGCTAAAAATTCGCTTGCAGCGATTGCGTTTAAAGAGATAGGGATTGCGGGGATTGTAAACATACTAATAGGTCCTTCTGCCATAGCAACAAGTAAGGATGATCCGGTAATTATGGCAAAAGAAACAATTGAATGGTCAAAAAAAATACCAGCTTTCAGTTTACGCGGCGGTTATTTTGATGGGGCGATGCTTTCCGCAGATGACATAAATAACCTGGCAAAACTACCAACTATGCCTGTACTTCGAGCGCAAATAGTTACTGGTATTAATGCCCCCATCGTGGGAGTGGTAAGTTCGTTTAATGCTGTTTTACGTGGCTTGGCGACTGTATTCCAAGCATTTAAGGATAAAAAAGAGAAAAGTGGTGAATAGTTTTTGGGGATTACTGAAAAGGTAGGAGGATAAAAATGACTCAGGTAAGTGAAGAAAAGATAGTTGAGCCGTCTGGCAAAATTGCACAGGTGCTCGATATGGTGGCAGGAATGACGTTGCTTGAAGCTGCGCAGCTCGTGAAGGCTTTTGAGCAGAAGTTCGGTGTTTCGGCGGCAGCAGTAGCTGCAGTACCAACAGGTGCAGCAGTGGGTGCAGAGAGTAAAGCTCCTGCGGCAGAGGAAAAATCAACCTTTGATGTAATATTAAAGGATGGAGGTGCAAATAAAATCCAGGCAATTAAGGCTGTCAGAGCAGAAACGAATTTAGGATTAAAAGAAGCTAAAGACTTGGTAGAAGGTGCGCCAAAGACTGTTAAAGAAGGAGTATCAAAAGAAGATGCAGAGAAGATAAAGAAAGCTCTTGAAGCTGCAGGGGCAAAAGTAGAAATTAAGTAATTAGGTACTTCCTCTCACTTTAAAAAATAGGAAACTATGGAAATCCGTAATTATGGCAAGGTTGAGGATGTTATAGAAATCCAAAACCTCGTACAGATTCAGACAAAAGCATATCGTGATTTTTTACAAGCTGATGTACCTGCTTCCAAAAGGAAGAATTATGGTATAGAAACGATATTAAGAGAGATATTCCCCGTGAGTAATTACGACGGGACATTATCACTTGATTACATTAAATATGAGCTTGGTAAACCACGATACACTCAGGATGAATGCAGGCAATTGCGCCTGACCTATGGCCGTCCATTCAGGATTTGGTTGCGGCTAAATAAAGCGGAACCAATTGAAGAAGAGGTCTATTTGGGTGAAATCCCTATAATGATTGGTGGTGGCGAATTTATTATTAATGGTACCGAAAGAGTAATTGTAACACAATTACACCGCTCGCCTGGTATAGATTTTGTGGAGGAGTTTCATGCCGAAAAAAGGCTGCACTCATGCCGAATTATCCCTGAGAGAGGAAGCTGGATTGAAGTGGAGGTAGGTAAGAAGGATATTCTTACCGTGAGAATTGACCAGAGCGGAAAGTTACCTGCTACTTGTTTTCTTAGGGCATTGTCAGAGGAGTATACAAACGATGAAGATATTATTAGACTATTCTATGAAACAGAAACGGTAAAGATTTCAGACTATTCTTCGGCTACAAAATTAAGAGGTAGGCATACCGTCGAAAAGATTGTAAATCCTCAAACAGGGGAGATTATATTAGAACCAGGCCGCCCAATCTCCGATACGACAATAAAAGCGATTACTGATCTTGAGATTAAAAAAATCGATGT
>JAUSDH010000103.1 GCA_030650655.1 Candidatus Brocadiaceae bacterium | reverse complement strand
CCAGATTTATTTCAAGTTTAAATTTAGAAGTTTAAACGGTAAAATTATTGCTGTAAACTGGAATTCGGTATATAATTTAACTGTATAGGAATTTTCATTTTATTTATGCGGGTCACAGGGTGGCATGGATTATTCCCCTCTTGGGAGGGGATTTAGGGGTGGGTAAGTCGGTAACTCCGTGAATTGTGTAGATACGACTACGCCCAAGGAACCCACCCCTAACCCCTCCCAAGAGGGGACTTTCTAACTCGAAAATCTACTTATGTTGCGAATGTGTGAAAAATGGGGATAATTTTATCGGGTTTCCACATTGTACGAATACCTACTCACATAAAACAGGGAATACGAGGACATTGAATAGAAACATATCAGCAACAGAATTCCTGGCAGAAAAGAAGTGCAGGGAAACTGCTCTTGAGGCCGGCCAGGGCCATGTCTTCAGGTGGTGGAATGAGATAACTCATGGTGAAAAACAACACCTCCTCGACCAGATAGCGTCCATCGATTTCCCTTTAATAAAGAAGATTTTTACAGATACCCGCATAAAACCGGTACAATCTATTCGCAATAATTTCAGCCCACCTCGAATAATACCTATTCCCACAAGTATCGATGAACAGGAGAACGCTCTAAAGGCGAAACACGTTGGCGAAAGTTCTTTGAAAAGAGGTGAGATGTCCGTCCTTACGGTTGCTGGGGGGCAGGGAACCAGATTGGGGAGTAATGGACCAAAAGGCACACTCTCTATCGGCCCGATTAGCGGCAAGAGTATTTTCCAATTACATGCAGAAAAGATACAGGCGCTCCAGAAGAGGTACCGCACAATTATTCCCTGGTATATTATGACGAGTGAATCCAACGATGCAATAACCAGGGACTTTTTCCATACGCATCGTTTCTTTGGATTTGAACCGCGCGACGTGTGTTTCTTTACCCAGCGCATGCTCCCTGTGGTGGACCTGCAGGGTAATTTACTCATGGACTCCAAGTGGAATGTCGTGACGAGCCCTAATGGTCATGGAGGCGCTATTATTGCCCTCAAGGAAAAAGAAGTTTTTCATGATATGAAGCGGCGAGGGATCAAGCACATCTTCTACCACCAGGTTGACAATGTGCTCATTAAAATTGCCGACCCGGTTTTTATCGGTTATCACCTGATGGATAACGCAGAGTTCTCGTCAAAGATTGTAAAAAAGCGCCATCCGGAAGAAAAGGTCGGTATTATAGTACAAATGGATGGGCGTATGCATCTGATTGAATACAGCGAACTCAGCCGCGAAGATATGTACGCAAAAGACGAGAATGGCGCTTTAAAACACAACGCAGGAAATATCGCCGTCCATATGATCAGCATCGACTTCCTTGAAAAAGTGTATAAGGAAGAGGATGCACTTCCTTACCACGCCGCAATAAAAAAGGTGCCGTACCTGGACAAAAAAGGTGACATGGTCAACCCGGAGAAAAACAATGCCATTAAATTTGAGAGCTTCATCTTTGATGTGCTGAAATATGTTCGGAAGGGTGTGATCATGGAAGCGCTTCGCGAAGATGAATTTTCGCCGATAAAAAATATGGATGGGGAGAACTCTCCTGCTACTGCAAAACAGGATTTGGTTAATTTATTCGGTCGATGGCTGCGGAATTCCGGCATTTCTATTCCTATGGATAATCATGGAAACGTTATTGGTTTAATCGAGATTAACCCCTGCTTTGCACTGGACGAAGAGGAATTAAGGAGTAAAATAGATAGAAATTTGAAATTTAATGGACATTTGAGTCTATAGCTTCTTCGGGTTAAATAGTGGTGGCTGAAAGAAAAACCGATTAAACTGTCATTTGAGCCCATCGTTCCTCTCAGGATATGGTATATGATGAATCCTAAGATTTACTCCGAAGTCTATCCAGAGCGAGAGATTTTTTGTCGCTTCATTCCTTAAATGATGTAGTTAAATGGATGATGCGTAAAATATAGGTATCTTTTTTTAAAATACTGAATTGTTACAACAAAAAATCGCTATGAAAGGAAATGTGAATGGCAAGTGAAATAAAAGAAGAAGACCTTCTCGGCCGTATAACATACAATCCTCTTATTTTTAACGGGAAGCCTATTATCAGAGGAATGCGAATAGCGGTTGAGCATATTCTTGGAATGCTCGCTTCAGGCTCAACTATTGAAGAAGTATTAGAGGGATATCCTTTTTTAGAAAAAGATGATATACAGGCATGCTTGCTTTATGCGTACCGAATGATTGCACATGAAAGAGTAGAGCCAATTCTGGTTAAAGAGTGAAAATGAAATTCCTCCTGGATAGTTGCATTTCTGTATTTGCTGTAAAAGATCTTCGAAACGCAGGTTTTGATGTCTTGTGGGTACCAGAAAGTGGCAAAGATCCAGGCGATGAAGACATTATAAAGAAAGCTTTTGAAGAGGGTTTTGTGTTGGTTACAGCCGATAAAGATTTTGGAGAGCTTATTTTTGTATATAAAAGGCCACATCCGGCAATAATAAGATTAGTTGATATTCCTGCGAGAAATCAAGGGAAATCGTTACTTCGATTAATAGAAACACATCGTTTTGATATTGAAAAACAAGCATTAATAACACTTGATAAATACAGAGTGCGCGTACGGTTGCTTGCTTAAATGTTGTTGCTTCACAGTGGATTTGTTTGGGATTCGGGTTTTGTAATTTGGAATTTAAAGGATGTTGGGTGCTTATTTCCTGTGTTCGATATAAACCATATAAGGATGTAAATGAAAGACAAAAAAACAATACACTTGGATTTTAATAATATGATGGCCGATACCATTGGGTTGGAACATGGCATAACTGAGCAGGAGTTGAAAACCCTTGCGCCAGTTGCCAACCGATATGTGAATGATGTAAAAGAAGAGCGCTCCAGGGGTAAGTTACCATTTCTTGATTTACCTTACCAAAAAAATATCACAACAGAGATAATCAATACTGCAAATTCCCTCAAAGGGAAATTCAAAAACCTTGTAGTGGTGGGTATTGGCGGTTCTGCACTGGGCAATACTGCCATCCATACAGCATTGAACCACCCCTTTCACAATATCCTTACTGACCGGGAAAGGAAGAGCTTCCCACGTGTTTTTGTACTTGATAATGTTGATCCTGACAGATTCTCCGGACTTCTGGATATCGTTAAACCCGAAGAAACCCTCTTCAATTTCATCACAAAGTCCGGCACTACAGTTGAAACGATGGCTCAGTTTTTAATTATAACCAAGCGATTGCGTGATAGGCTGGGCAAAGATTACAAAGATCATGTTATCACAACTACGGATAGCGAAAATGGTACTTTAAGGGAAATAACGAGGCGCGAGGGTTTCCGGTCATTTGTGATTCCTGGAGGGGTTGGTGGAAGGTATTCGGTGCTGACGCCGGTTGGTTTGTTTTCTGCGGCGATGAGTGGCGTGGATATTGTAGCATTGTTAGAGGGGGCGGCGTTTATGGACAAAGTTTGCAAGTCTGACAATCTATGGGAAAATCCCGCACTCATGGGTGCTGCGCTCTATTTTTTGAGTCATACCAAGAAAGGTAAAAACATAGTAGTCATGATGCCTTATTCTAATGCCCTTAGCGGTGTTGCCGATTGGTTCTGTCAACTCTGGGCAGAGAGCCTTGGTAAAAAATTCACGTTAAATAATGAGGTAGTCCATACTGGTTCTACACCGGTAAAGGCTGTTGGTGTTGTAGACCAGCATTCACAGCTTCAGCTTTATATGGAAGGCCCTTATGATAAGATTGTAACTTTCCTGGCTATTAAGCGGTTTAGCAAGGAAGTATCTATTGTAAGTGGGAATGATATTGAAAGTGATTTGGTTTATCTGAAAGGACACGCACTCAACAATGTTATGAATGCAGAGTTTGAAGGGACACGGCTCGCCTTAACAGAACAAAAGCATCCTAATTGCACGCTTACGATAGATGAACTTTCTGCATTTACCCTGGGGCAATTATTCTATCTGTTTGAATTACAAACGGCATATGCGGGCAAGTTTTACAACGTCAACGCCTTTGACCAGCCCGGTGTCGAGGCAGGAAAGATTAATGCATTTGCGATGCTTGGCAGAAAAGGATTTGAACAGAGAGAGAGGGAAATCGATATACAATTACAAAGGGCACAGAAAAAGTATCATATTTAGTGCGGCGATTGAAGTTCTTCGATAGTTTTTCTTATCTTTTCCGCCTCGCCGTTTTTTGGATCCAGTCTCAAAAACTCATTAAAACAGTACAATGCCTTTTGAATATCTTTTTTGTAGTTTAAATAAATTAGTCCAAGATTTTTGTAAGCATTAGGATAGTTTGGTTTTTGACGAATGGCTTCTTCGATTTCCAAAATTGCCTTGTCGAATTGTCCCTTGTTGGCGTAAGCGGTGCCCAGGCAGCTATGCGCCTCAGCATGATCTGGTTCGTAATGAATAGCCAATTCAAATTCAACTATCGAGGCGTCTAAAAGGCCTTTCTTAAAATAGGCAAGTCCCAGGTTATAATGGGCATCATAATAACTTGGCTTAAGCCGGATTGCCTCTTTGAATTTTAGAATTCCTTCATCGAAACGTCCCTTGTCTATTAGGATATTACCCATATTATTGTGGGTAAGGGCAGAGTTTTGGTTTACTGCCAAAACACGATAATATTCTTGTAACGCCTCTTCTTTCATGCCTTTTTTCTGGTAAGCCATTCCTAGATTATGGTGGTATTCAGGGTCTGACTCAATAGCTATTGATGCTTGAAATTCGCAAATTGCTAAATCGGTTTTGTTTTTCTGAAGATATATCATACCCAGGTTGTTATGTGCCCTGGAACTGTTGGGGGAGTCTTCTACGGTTTTTGACCAGAAGGTAAATGGGTTTATCCATACTTTATTTCTTTTGATGGTAGCTAGTGAATAAGGGATAACAAGGACCAATACCAAACAAGTTATAAGTACGGTTTTGAATAAATGTGAAATACCCAAAAATCTTTTACTCACAAAGGAGGATGGAAATTTGTCACCCTCCCCCATCCCTTCCATCAAGGGAGGGGTAGAAGTTGAGTGGTCATCAGAGAAGGGGGGTAATATAGGAAGAAGTTCCCTCTCCCCTTGAGGGTTAGGGTTAGGGGTATTTTCAAAGAAAATAAATACATATACCTGCCTCCAGATTTCTATTGAAATGTATGCCAGTATTGCACAAAATCCAACCGATGGAAGGTAGAGGTATCGTTCAGCCATGATGTTTGCTATGGGCATAATATTCATCATGGGAGCCAGGGTAACAAAAAACCAGAGCATAAAGAAAAATAGACGCCTTGAATGATGGTAAAATCTGTAGGTAATTACGCCAATTACACCCAGAAATATAATGCTAAGGATAAAAGTTGCGTCAGATGGGGTTTTTGTGTGTGCTATAATATATTCGGCGTTAAAATGCATGGGGAAGAATAACAGTTTTACATATGAGCAAAAAATCTTAGGCATGGTTAGAAGGCTTACCAAGAAACTGTTATCTGGATATGTTAATTGTTTTTCTACAGGATTGTGAAACCATACAAATCTTAAAAAGAGATAAAAGCCACTTACCAGTATGAATCCTAAGTAATATTTAATGGCATTTCTTTTAACTCGATCATTACCACCAAAA
>JAUSDH010000097.1 GCA_030650655.1 Candidatus Brocadiaceae bacterium | reverse complement strand
ACTTCGCGGTGATGCAACCCTTGAACAGCGGTTACTGGCATTCGTTCGCTCACTTCTTCTGCGTATTTTTGACGAAGGGCGTCATGCCTGGCATGGCAAACTGATGTCACGGGAGATGTTTGAACCAACCAGCGCTTTAGATGCGCTTGTAGAAAACAATATACGACCCCTTGCGCAACAACTAGAGTCAATCGTGAGCGGTTTACTCGGTACCCGAACAAACAGCGAACTGGTTCGTCTGTGCACCATGAGCATTGTATCCCAATGCGTTTTTTATCATCATGCAAGACCGGTGGTCAACCGTTTATATCCCAACCAGAAATACAACACCCGGGACGTTGAGCAACTGGCAGATCATATCACCCGTTTTTCGCTCGGAGCGCTGAAGGAATTCAGAAAGCAAGTGGAGACGACAAAAAAATGAATTTCATCGCATTAAAAATGCTTGTCGGAGACCGTGCCAAATACCTGGGTATCATTATGGGACTGACATTTGCCTCATTACTCATTACCCAGCAATCTTCTATCTTCCTGGGTTTGATGACACGCACTTTTGGCTTCCTGACTGACACGACACTCCCTGATATCTGGGTAATGGACCCGAAGGTGCAGTATATCGATGACCTGAAACCGCTGAAGGAGACAGAATCGCTCCGTGTCCGCAGCGTGGAAGGGGTTGCATGGGCAGTCCCTCTGTACAAAGGGATGCTGAAGGCGCGTCTCTCGAATGGAACTTTCCAGACATGTCACGTCGTAGGGCTTGACGACGAAACGTTAATTGGAGGGCCGCCACAGATGACCCAAGGTCATCTGGCCGACCTTCGCCAGAATGACGCCGTCATCGTGGATAATGTCAGCATCAATGGCAAATTTGCCCATGTCCTGCCCGATGGAAGACGGGAACCTTTAAAAATTGGAGATACAATGGAACTCAACGACCATCGTGCCGTTGTGGCGGGCGTCTGTAAAGTAACACGACCGTTTCAATCGCAACCGGTCATTTACACCACCTATTCACGGTCAACAATCTTTGCGCCCCGCGAACGCAAGCTGATGTCTTTTGTACTGGTCAAAGCAAAACCAGGACAGGACCTCCATGCATTGAGCCAGCGCATTCGCCAGATGACTGGACTTGCCGCATATACCCGTGAGGAATTCAAAATGCTTACCGTCCGTTATTTCATGAAATACACCGGCATTCCTATCAATTTTGGAGTTACCGTGGTACTTGGCTTTATCGTTGGTATTGCCATAGCAGGACAGACCTTCCATAACTTCACCCTTGACAATCTTCGCTATTTTGGAACGCTCAAGGCAATGGGGGCGTCAAATAGGACATTATTGCGTATGATATTGCTTCAGGCGTCGATGGTCGGGGGTATTGGATATGGACTCGGTGTTGGCGCAGCCACGGCTTTTGGTACCCTGTCAGGCAGTACTGAATTATCCTTCAAATTGCCATGGCAACTCCTGCTTACCAGTGCAACTGCAGTTATGGTGATCTGTGCTGCTTCAGCCACCCTTAGTATGTGGAAGGTAATAAGACTGGAACCGGCAATTGTTTTCAAGAGCTAATGCTATAGCTTCATTTGGAAATACCCCTCACCCTGCCCTCTCCCACAAGGGGCGAGGGAACTTTCCCTCCCTTGATGGGAGGGATCAAGGGAGGGTGGTATATTTTCATAATTCTTTATGCCGAAATTGGTCATTGAACTTTAAAAAATATGAATAACATTGCAGTGCTATGCAGGGGAGTAACCAAGACATACGGAAGTGGCAATACCCAGGTACACGCATTACGCGGTGTTGACCTGGAAGTAAAGCCGGGTGAATTTATGATGCTAGTCGGACCGTCGGGCAGCGGTAAAACTACCCTGATATCGATTATTGCCGGCGTGCTGGACGCCGATGGCGGTGAGTGTCTCGTATTTAACAATGATTTCAAACGTATGAATCGTCATAAAAAGACCCAGTACCGCGGTCAGAGCGTTGGATTCGTTTTTCAGATGTTTAATCTGATTCCTACGCTATCGGCTGCTGAAAATGTTGCAGTCCCGTTACTCATTCACGGAACCAAACGACGGGCGGCAATTAACAGGGCGAGGGAAATCCTTGATCAGGTTGGTTTGGGTGACCGTACGTACTCGCTTCCAGCAGAGCTATCCGGTGGTCAGCAGCAGAGAGTCGCCATAGCTCGAGCGATAGTACATAACCCGAAACTTATTGTCTGTGATGAACCTACCAGTGCACTCGACCATGAGACCGGCCATAAAGTTATGGAGATGCTGCGTGAGGTAGCCACTGGCGCTGACAGGGCATTGATTGTGGTTACACATGACGCCCGCATTTTTGAATTTGCGGACCGTATTGCCAAAATGGATGACGGTCAGGTTACCCTTGTAACGAGTCCGCTCCACCATTTACAGGAGAACAAATAAACTCGAAAGGTTTTTATGATCGGAAAATATCTACTTCCTGTTCTTGCTGTTTTTGGGATAGGCTTCGCAGTGTTGACGGTGATAAAAGGAAGTAAAACTATTCCTCCCGCTCAGCCAGTAGTTAACCCATCTGCGCCGCCCTATACATCATCCGTAGCCGGTTCTGGCATTATTGAGGCTAACACCGAAAATATTTCTATCGGCACACTCATTCCGGGTGTTGTTTCCCAGATTTACGTCTCGGTTGGCAATAAGGTAAAAGCCAGTGACCCTCTGTTCAGGCTTGACGATCGTGATTTAAGGGCGCAACTGGAAGTACGACGGGCGGCCATGAGGGTGGCCGAGGCGAGTGTTAAAGTAGAAAAAGCATCGCTAGCTGATTTGAAAAATCAATTGGAAAGAGCAGCAATATTATGTAACAAACAGGTCGTCAGCGTCGACGAACTGGACCGTCGCCGCTATGCGGTACAAATTGCCGGGGCAAAATTAAGCCATGCCAGGGCAGATGTCCTCTCTGTAAAGGCTCAAATCAGAGAGACGGAAACCAATCTTGAACGGATTATCGTACGGGCGCCTATCGATGGCGAAGTATTGCAGTTGAAAATTCACGTAGGCGAGTTTGCACCC
>JAUSDH010000049.1 GCA_030650655.1 Candidatus Brocadiaceae bacterium | reverse complement strand
CACTTTTCTTTTTTATGGGCCTCTTTATTATTGTTGGGGGTGTCATCAAAGTAGGTCTGATTTCTAACCTTTCCGAAAGTATGATTTCACTGACAAAACCAAGCGCGGAAAACATGTTTGTTACGGCAATTACCACCTTATGGTTTTCTGCTATTAGTTCGGCAATCGTTGATAACATCCCTTTTGTGGCGAGCATGATTCCTCTGGTTATAGATACTGCGCATGCGGTATTGCCTTCCGGAACGGATTTTAAGTCAGTCGTTCAGCATTCAACACTTATGCCCGTGTGGTGGTCGTTAGCGTTAGGCGCATGTCTTGGAGGAAACGGTACACCCGTGGGTGCATCTGCCAATGTCATTACCCTGGGACTGGCGGAAAAAGCGGGATATCCTATATCGTTTAAAAGATTTATTGCCTATGGAATACCCATTACTATAGAAACGATTTTCATATCAAATATTTATATCTGGCTAAGGTATTATATATTAAGTTAGGCTGTGCCCGATATATAGCGGCATCACAAGTGTTGCACTTCATTATTGAATTGGCGTTCTGACACTCCATACTCACCATATCAGAATGAAGATTCACATGTGCAACATGCTTATCACCAATTCCTTGATTCAAATTCATAAGAACGATGAGAGGAATCCTTTGTCATCCCATGCTCGACTAGCTTCCAGTAATCCTGCTCATTTTCATAGGTAATCTTGTAAGAACAATCTATCATCCTCCACCGCCAGAAAAAGAAATGCGATATGCCTGTCACAAATATATCAAGGCGTTTGGCCTTCGGGTCTACATCCTCAAACATAGCCACACAATGCTTCGTTGCCTTAGGAGCAAGCTCTCCCTTTGCAATGGCAGCGTACTGATACTTCTTGCCTTCTTTATAATCCTCATCCAATTCTACCACATGCTCCATAATTTCTGGATAATATGTATCGAGATGCTTTTCCCCAGTATCAGTCATTAAAAACACTTCAATAGGAACTAATATCGGCTGGTCTGTGGTATTCCCAAGATTGTAAAACCAGATAATGTATCTGGTCTCCCCACCTGTACCTTTATTATGTATATAGGTTTTAGATGCACTCCATGAAAAATCAAGTTGGGAGGCATGGGATATCCGAGTTATATCTACTAAAAACAGTATCCCTAAAACAAAGACCTTTAATTTCACCGAATTACTCCTTCTTTTTTATCACTCTGACTTGTTCCTTTTTTATCTTCTTTGGTTCTACTACCATCAGCCTCGTTGCCTTGTAAATATAATCACCCATTGGCGTCTCGTCATTATTTGCTTCAATACCCATTGCATAGAACCTTACCGGATTTGCCACCCAGAAATCTGCAGGAGGCGACTGCCATTTTACATGCCAGAATTTCTGCTGAGTCCCCCTTTTCGTATGGGTCGCAAAACGACCCCCGGCTTCTATCTGGGTATCCTCATCTTCCCCAACGTTAATAAAGGTACCCACCAATCGATTGAAATAGGTATCCTGTGCAGTAATTTGAAATCCGTGAAAATCCGTATTCGTCTGTTTAAAAGATATCAGTATATCGACAATCTCGCCTGGTGCACATTTTTCTAACACAAATAACATAAACTTGCCTTTACCAGAATTAATTGGATACTGGTAATGACACCCTAAATTACCACAGGTATACAAACTGGGGGCTGCAAACATCACATTAAATTTATCAACCCCAGCGCCGAGACAGGCTATAGGCGCACCATCTGAACGGGCGTACAATGAACTGCAAAAAATGCCCGTTATAAAAATACACAAAATTATATAACGCATCCTCTTATATTCTTTTTTATTAAAAGGGAACAAATAAGGATTCGTACTTAATTTTTTAATCATAAATATAATCTGTTTTAAGATCTTAACTATAACACATCTCATTTTTTAATCCTTTTTACTCGATGATGTTGATTTAATCATATCTATACCATAACTTATCGGTACACCAAAATTAGATCCTCGGAATCCTGGAAAGACCCCATAATTAATCCCGATTACCTTCCCTTTATTATTAAAAATAGGGCCGCCGCTGCCACCAGCTGTGGTTTGAGCATCGTATACAATCCTATTTTGCAAAATATCACTCAAGTGCCCTTGTGTTGAAAGCGGCCTGATCAGACCCCAATTTGATAATTCTTGCACCAAAGGAATGAACGGCATGTTAAATAGTTGTCTTACAATCTCCGGGTCTGTCTTTGCAAAAATAGCACCCACCCCTGCTGGATATCCTAACAATATTATAGGTTCACCAACCACTGCTCCTCGTCCTGTTAAATCTAATTCGAGCACTGGGATTTTTGCTCCCCGCATGTCGATGCGAAGCAATGCAACATCTACCTCATTAGAAATTTTCTCTACCTTCAAAGGAAACGGTTCTTTAATACCGGGGAAAAAAGCCCTGAATACCTCAAATCTCGGCTTTATAGTTGGTCCCAATTGGATATAAGGAGACCTTTCCATTTCCCACCATGGCTCAGCAATGTGACGATTGGTCAGGATCAAACCATCAGCACTGACCAGGAAGCCGGTACCTGTATATTCATTGACACCCCGTTGCCCCCTGCCCATCATCATGAGAGGCTCACCGGTCTCTTCGTCTAGAAAATAAAAGGTCCCCTGGATCAGGCATATCCCACCACTATAGGTCTTAATTATATTTTCAGCAACGAACCTCTCTACCTCAAGGACACGTACCGTTTCTACTGTCTTTGACAATCTTGTGTATTGGTTATAAAAATATAACACCAAACTACCAACGATGATAAATAAGATAGTTGTAATCCCTATCTTAAAGGAATGAGAGGATTGAGTAAAAGCCTCCCACAGAAGTTGCTTAAAAAATGCCGTTGCCGTGTTAAGCCGCCCTCTTCGAGAAGATCGTGCAATACCTAACGAGTCTTCCAGCATCTCAGATAAAGGCTTACATACGTCTGCTTCATCCGCTTTAATTCGAAATCGCACCCGGGGTCCGTCAGCACCGAACTCTATCAAATCACCGTCTTTCAGTACAATTTCGTTAATTAATCTATTGTTTACCAGTGTTCCTTTTATACTTCCCTTATCGCGTAATATATAATCACATTTATTGAGTTGTATTTCGGCGTGATGATTGGATGTGTTTCCGTCTATATCCGGATCAAAACGAAGATCATTTGAAGCGTCTGTTCCAATGGATATTTTTTGAGATGCAAATACTTCCGTATTGCCTCGATGGCTACCCGATAAATGGACAAAGACGGCCTTCAAAGGATGTCTTCCTTATGTTTGGTTCTGGAATTTATATAATACCTTCACGACGATAACACTCGTCTTTTAGCACCGCTATAAAAGGCAGATTTCTATATTTGTTATTGTAGTCCAATCCGTACCCGACAACAAAGTCATCCCCAATATCAAAACAGCAATATTCGGGTTTGATATTATACCGTCTCCTACTCGAACGGTTCAAAAAAACGCAACTCTTAAGAGTCCTGGGTTTGTATTTTTTTATATCAGCCAATACTCTTTTCAAGGTACTACCCGTGTCGGCAATATCATCGATCACCAACACATGTTTATCTTCTATATCGATCTTAAATTGACGTATGACCTTAGTCTCGGACGTTGGGAAAGTAGACTCACCATACGTTGCAGCATCGATAGTATCCAGTCTGATAGGAAAAGGAATCAACCGAATCAAATCAGCAAGAAACACGAGACTTCCATTGAGGATCGCAATAATTGTCCACTCTTTGCCCGTATAATCATGAATCAATGTCTTCGATAGTTCAAGGAGTTTATTTCGTATCTGCTCTTCGCTGATCACAATCTTCGCAATGTCTTTTTCCACTTCCTCTATCCTCCATTTTAATTCAATTATATTATTTCGATTTCTGGGTACTGCGGGCTTTAATTAGCCTCTTTGCACGAAAGGTAAGATACCAACTGATCCCTATCGCTATAGGTACAAAAATGGCTTTTGCGGTAGTTAATGAAACATTAACAACGTGACTGGCCTCCAAACTTTCAAAAACAAAGCCAAACAAATGGATGGTATAGTACGAAAGAACAATCACAGATAAACCTTCTACAGTATGTTGCATCATCATCTGTGTCTTTGTTGTTTCATCCATGCTCCGTTGAAGTTCCAGGCTCTGCTCCTGCAAAATGAGGTCTATTTTTGTGCGTAACATGGTAATCAAATCCGACATTTCTCTCCGTATGCCATCGATACGAATAAATAATCGCTGGTATTGATCGCCAAGGGTATCCGCCTTTTCCAAAATAAATCTGGAGAGCGCTGGATAATTAAACCCGCCATCGACTTCCCCCCAATCCTTAAAAATTCTTCGTATTACATCCCTTTTCAATAGTGTGTCGTTCATACGATGCCGCGATTCCTCTGCAATGCCAGAAATATCACCAAAGTTATTGCTTAACCCATGCAACCACCCCTTTAACGTTTCTGGAAGAGATTTTGGTAAATTCATACTAATGATACGCATTTTGGATACAATGGTAGATTCTAAAATATCCAGTTTGTCCATAGCTAAAATATATCGTTGTCTTTCCACACTCAATAGTTGATAATTCGTCTCCAAGGTGATAATCTCTTCGACAATCTTATCGAGCATCTGATCATCAGGCGATATAACAAAGGTATCTTTTCCCGTTCCTTCCACCTCAAAACCTGCAGCGACTTTGTACTTTTCATAAATATGGCTCATGTATCTTTGCCTGGGCAAAAGGAGTTGCAAATCTTCCTTGGTGTAAGCCATACTCGGCACAATCAGGTAACACTCAAAGAGTTTATTTTTATGTTCAGGAACACTTATTCTCTGAATTATTTTTTCTCCATTCAATAATTTTCCATTAACCGACTCACATGTTATTTGGTATGTATAGACCTCGGTATCCTGTCTTAGTTTTATAATAAACTTCGTATCGTCAATACTCTTACTTACACAAGCTGTATCTTCATTCCACTGAACAACAGAAACCTGTGTATCCAAGCTGCTAGCCATTCTTAGAAAGCCGTCACTCGCTCTATTTTTATCAGCTATATCCTGCATAAAGCCAATTACTTTTATGCAAGTCTTAAGCAGGATTTCAGGCGCTACAGCCACAACTGCTGGAACTTCTTCTGCTACAGATACCGATCTCCCTCCTTCTGTTTCGCTCCTTTCCCTTAAGTCAGGTACATACTGGGGTAAAGCGGGATCGCTTGCAACAAATCGATCCGATACAAATAACGAGCAATAACACCTCCCGTTCTTTTCAACATCCATAAAGCAATAGGAACACGGGCAAATGATATCGCAATCCAACTGGTATTTCCCGGTAGCCAAACGACAGGGGCACGCCTTATATCCATAGCGTTTCTCGTTTTTAGCCAGTCCCACGAGAATTTCTTCAACTACCTTTTCATCAGCATTAATTGTATACCCGTGACTCTCTGCCTCTCGTAGCATCCATTCTCGCATCTTTTTGGTAGCTTCTCGCTGGTCTTTATCCTCCGAAGAAATACCGCCCGCGACACCATATTCTTCTAATTTAATCCTTTCGCGTTCTTCTTTTTTGGAAGGGAGCTTTAATAACTGGCGCAGCCTGGACTCGTGAAAACCGATTACACAAGTACCATCAATATAGGTTACGGGAAATGAACGTTGTTTACTGAGATGATAGGACTCTTCAATGGCCTTTTCTTGCTCGTTTCCAGCCAACAAATCTACAACAACGGACCTGTAATTTACTCCATGTATTTTTAAAAAGGTCTCGACCTTATCACACCAATGACAGGTTGATATTCTGTACACCCTTATATCCATATTTTTTTATATCAAGTAGCGCATGAAAATATTTCACCCTCCCTTAATCCCTCCCATCGTTCGACTGAGCTCATGACGAAGTCAAGGGAGGGAAAGTTCCCTCGCCCCTTGTGGGAGAGGGTCTGGGTGAGGGGTATTTCCGTATCAATACTTATAACCTTCTGATGTCGTAATCACCGCCTATTTCGATTAATTCAAATATAACCCCACACATCCGACATCTGGCATGGTCTCCAATCTTGGGTTTTTTCCCAAAATTAACTTCCCATCCACACACAGGACAATAAAATTTCACTTCATGTTCCCCATCTCGAATAAATTGTAGTAATCTTTGGAGACCATTTACGTGTCCAGTTTCTGCTTTAGCAAACTCTATAAATATTTCTCTTAACTGTGGATCGGATACTTTTTCTGCAAATTCATTATATATCCGCACTGCATCCTTCTCAAATTCGAGATCTGCCTCAATCATCTTGATAACCGACAAATATCCCTGCTGCATTCCTTTTTTTCCCCTACTTCATTTCCCTATAACTAGTGGTTAATTCACCGCAAAGACGCAAATCAATTAGGCTGCCTTTGGCAGCGACTTTTAAGCTCCCCTCTAGAAAGAGGGGCTGGGGGTGTGTCGCGGAAAACTTACACACCCCTTTATCCCCTCTTTTTAGAGGGGAATCACAAAAAATTGATTCCTGAACATTAAATTATTTATCTCCTATCTTATCGCTGCCGCTTCCAATCAACCGTATAATATGCCCCCGGATAATCTTTTCGTGATCCACCTCATTTCTATGAAGCCCCTCTAACAGGGTGTGGATTTCCGGATCTTTCACATTATCATGCTGCTCCTGATATCGTCTGGTCGCCTCAATTTCTAAGGCAAGGGCTTGTTCAAGTATTTTCAAATCGTTCTCGTTGCCCTTACTTATCCCAATATTTTTCATCGTTCTCTCCGCTCCATTTCAAGCTGTTTCAGTATGCGATTTTCCTCATAAACCCCTTCAGTATTTCCCAGTTTATCGTAAATTGCAAGCAGAATACTGTGTGCCTTTTCCGATTTCGGATTCAACTGAACTGTCTTTTTAAGCGCTGCAATGGCCTCATCAAACATATTCTTTTTATAGTAACAAACACCGAGGAAATAATGCCCATCCTCTAAATCGGGATTAATTTCTACAGCTTTTTTACACGCCGTAAACGCCTCTTCCTGTTTTTCGATCAAACTGTAGGCGACTGCCAGATAAAGATATCCCTCAGCTTCCTTTTTATCTTTTTTTTCAGCATACAATTCTATCGCTTTTTTATATTCAGAAATTGCCTCAGCAACTTTCTCTTTAACCACATAGGCAAAGGCGATATTATAATATGCCTTCGGTTCATTGGGATTTACTTCAATAGCCTTCTTCAGTTCTGCTATCGACTCGTCGGGCATGTTCTTTGCATAATAAACAACACCCAAATTAAAATGGGCATCGTAATGCCTTTGGTTCAGTTCTAATGCCTTTTTAAATTCCGTAATTGCCTCGTCGAACTTTCTTTTACTATAAAGATAAAGCCCCTCTTTATTGTGATAATCGGCCTTGTTCCCACAGCTATTGATAAGGCAAAATATCAACAATAACAGCCATTTCATATTTTTAAAACTTTTATTGCATATCACCATAAATCTATCCTGCTCACTCTTTGTTGTAATCAACAATCTTATTGCTATCGTAATAACAGACCTTATTTTTCCCCGTCTTCTTTGCATGATGCATAGCTTCATCAACCTTGCTAATTAATTCCTCCTTCAAAAGCGCATCCTTTGGATATGTTACAACACCAATACTCATGGTAATTGTTTTACATGGAAGTGACTCGGTATACATCCATTTTTTTGTACGAATTGCCTGCATTATTTGAAGAGACACACGCAAGCCGCCTTCCATCACCGTATCGGGCAGGATTACCGCAAATTCTTCACCGCCATATCTTATCACAAAGTCCGTCTTTCTCGTTGTATCTAAAAATATTGTAGCCAATTCCCGAAGTACCTCATCTCCAGCCAGATGACCATTCACATCATTATATTGTTTAAAATTATCCACATCTGCAAACATTATGGTAAACGTGCTGGAATTCCTTCTTGCCCTTTGTAATTCACGGTCTAAAAATTCATGAAAATATCGATGATTATAAACTTTAGTTAAACCATCTGTAATTGAAAGATGCTTATAATGCTTTACCATGTGTGACTCATGTAACAACCTTTGCCGTTCCACTGCTTTTTCTATAATGACCTTCATTTCCTCAAGTTCAAAAGGCTTACAAATGTAGTCGTACGCACCTTGTTTCATTGCACTAACAGCAGATTCAATCGTACTATACGCAGTTATAATCAACACGCATATATCCTGGTTTATTTTTTGTATGCGCTGTAATAATTCTATTCCATCCATGCCAAGCATTTTGAGGTCGGTAATAACAATTTCAAAGGGTTCGTTTTCAATTTGTGCAATCGCATCGTTACCATCTTTTGCCGTTTTCATTGTGTAACCAGCCTGAGATAGCGCATCGGAAAGCATATCACGGACTATTTCTTCGTCATCAACAACGAGTATCCGTACATATCCATCCACTTTCATTAATGTATCCATCATTTAACTACCCCTTGATTAAACATTTTATCACTCTTTACGGGTAAAATTATCGTAAATACTGCCCCCTTCCCTAACCGGCTGTCCACCACAATGCTCCCATTATGATTTTTTATAATATCATAACATATAGATAGCCCAAGTCCAGCCCCTTTCCAATCCATTTTGGTCGTAACAAACGGTTCAAATATTCGATCCTTATATTTTTCAGGAATACCACAGCCCGTATCCTTAAATTCTATAGCCACATCGCCATTTTCATTTCTAGTCGAAATAAAGAATCCACCCGCAGAGCAGGTGGCTTTGGGTTTACACCTATAAGGGGATAAGTTTGCCCTTCGGGGCATCATTGCACAATTTGGAAGTGATTTCTGTCTTATGTAGGACTACCAATGTTTTTCCCTTTGCTTCCAAA
>JAUSDH010000048.1 GCA_030650655.1 Candidatus Brocadiaceae bacterium | reverse complement strand
AAACAAGGATATGGTTATTGATGATTGTAAAAGCCAATCTCATAAAGCCGACATCAAAGCTTGAACCACTGATTCATGAGAATAATGAGCTTATTTCGATTTTTGTAACAAGCGTAAAAACCGCGAAACAAAAGGGAGATACCAAAACTTCATAATTCGAAATTCCTTGTTCGATATTCGTTATTCATTACACGGTTAAATTAATCCGTAATTTTAACTTAGCGCTTATGACCCCCAGCCCCTCTGGTAGGTCAGGCGTCCTCGCCTGACATTATGATGACAAGCGGGGACGCTTGTCCTACCAATGAGGGGAGCTTAAAAGTCGCTGCCAAAGGCAGCCTAATTTAATGGAGATGAAAATATGCAAGACTTAAAATCACGCATCACGAAAGTCATTGTACTGGTTGTTTGTATCACAGTCACTCTCGGATTTGTTTCTGCCGGTATTTCTCATGCCAAAACGGCCAAGGAGATTGATGCAAGCGTAGAAGCCTCCCTGGAACGCTTTCGTGAGGAAGTGAAAGGTGCAGAGGAATTTCTCAAGAGCGCGAAGGGTGTGCTCGTCTTACCGGGGGTTATCAAGGGTGGACTGGTCATTGGAGGTGAATATGGCGAGGGGGCTTTGAGGATTGATGGAAAGACGGTTGATTACTATAGCACCGCATCCGCCTCATACGGTTTCCAATTAGGGGGACAAAAGAAGGACATAATACTTGTCTTTATGCAGGAAGAGGCCTTAAATAAGTTCCGTGAAAGCTCCGGATGGAAGGCGGGGGTTGATGGGTCAGTAGCCCTGGTAAAGATCGGTGCTGCCGCCTCTCTTGACACGACAAAAATGAACGAACCCATCGTTGGATTCGTTTTTGGCCAGAAGGGGCTGATGTACAACCTGACATTGGAAGGTTCAAAATTTACCAAACTCAAGAAATAGGGAAAAAAGTGCAGGTTACGATACGTGATTATGCGTTGATTATTTAAGTTAAATGGCGGCGTCAATCGGTAACGAAGCCAGTATCGTAAAGCGGTGCAGGTTACATGTGAGAGAGTCAATATTAACAATTAAAACGAAACGGGCATCGTAGTCATAACCTGCCTAGCGATAATGTAACAATTTAGTATTTTGAAATAAATCCCTTACTTTACATCTCCCACAAGGTGAGAGGGAGTTCTCCCTCCCTTTGATGGGAGGGATTAAGGGAGGGTGCTATGATTCCATCAATGAGAACCGTAGATAAAAGTATAAATAATCTGTGAAATCGCATTGTCTTAAATCTGTGTAATCTGCGAAACTAGTCCTCGTGAAAACGGGGATCTGTGGTTTATTTTTTATTGTTTCGAATTACGATCTTTTCTGCGCATTGTTCAAAGAAGTCATATCCTGAACCTGCCTCGCCGATGAGGTGTATCATTTTTGATGCGTCTGTAACTTGCACGCCACCCAATACGGTCACGCCTCTTTTAAAAAGCGGCTCCGGGTAGACACTTGCCGTAGGTCCGACAACCACAATATCACGCGCATTTCTGGCGAGTCCCAGGATTGGTTCGAGGGTATGATTCACGAGCGTGACGCCGGTTATAATGAGGATGTCTGCCTTCGGAATTAATTCCTGCACATGGGCTTCGGGCTCAATTTCAATGTTTTCGCCTTTGCCTACGGACCGGGGATTTTTTTCGATGACAAATAATTTTTTGGTAATCTCCTGGATTCTTTTTATAAACGGGGGAAACGCTCCGACCATAACGACCGTGTCTTCTCCAGTTATCTGGATCAGGTCTAATGCATTTCCGTATGCAGAGGGTTTGTATGGAGATTCATCGTCTTCAAGCAATATTGCAGAAAGTGCGTTAATCGTTGCAACACCTACGGCCGCTTTCAGGACGTTATCATCAAGGGCGTATTCCATGAGATCGTAAACAGAGAAATTCAGTAAATTCCCTGACTGAGGCATTTTTGCATGTGAACGGGGACAACACACCGCTTCCGGAATTTCCTGGACAGGGGTGTACGACATGCCTGCGTGACCCGTACTTAACGCAACACCCGTATAAAATACCCCTATGCGTACGTCTTTCGGGGTGATATTTAGTTGGTTTATGATTTGAGATTTTCGCATAATCTCAATCAGTTCTTTTGTAATGGACTTTCTTTCGTTCATGTAATGAATATTACTCCTTGTTTAAGTCGTTTACTAGAAATGAAAATCATCTTTCTTATTTACGTATGAATTTGTAATCTTTATAATTGTAAAGAATGTAATTATTTGTAATTTTATAATTATGTTACCAAAATTGGAAAGAGAATTGATTCAAAAATTTGAAAAATACAATGACACGATATCATTTACAGAAAAAAGAAAGGGAGATAAAAGATACGAAGGAATTACATGCAATAATAAAAAAGGGAAAATATACCACGATTGCACTGTGCAGAAATAACGAACCCTATATTGTTACCCTGAGTTATGGTTATGATGAACTGAAAAACGCCTTATACTTCCACAGCAGATTAAAAGGTTTGAAATATGAATTTATTAAAGAAAACCCCAGTGTGTGTGCGACAATTATCGAAGATAGAGGATATATCATGAATGAATGTGCACACGAATTCCGGTCTGTAATCATCTGGGGAAAGATGTATTTCGTGGAAACGTTAGAAGAAAAGAAACATGGGATGGATATCCTTTTAAAACACCTGGAAGACAATCCCGACAAAATAACACAGGAAAGTCTGTCAAACGACAAATATTACAAAAATCTGGGGATATTGAGACTGGATGTTGCTGAAATAAATGGTAAGTGGGGAAGATAGGTGTTTTCAACCACAGAGCGTACCCAACAAAATAAATGATGATGGGTCTGCTTCGCTTGACTCATTATATGTGCCTCTTGTTTTTTGTTTAATTGTAGGGGAAATAACGTGGATTGTAGAATAGGCTGTGGGGCTTGTTGCATTGCATTGTCAATTTCGTCACCAATTCCAGGTATGCCGAACGGCAAGACTGCCGGTGTTCGATGTATGCAACTCAGCCCGGATAATCGTTGCCTCATTTATGACAAGCCGGAAAAACCGGTAGTATGTTCAAATCTTCGACCATTGGAAGAGATGTGCGGGCAAACTTCCAAAGAAGCGCTTGCGTATCTGGAATTCCTCGAACAATGTACCGCACCCTCTTTTTTTAGTGAAGAATCTCATTTTTCTGCCCAGGGTAAACTCCGTGAAGTATCTCAATTAATGAATGCTTTGATATCCTAACCCGAACGAGTCGGAATCCGTAGCGCGGGTGGTTTATCCCCCGCCATTGGCCGACCACAAGGGATCGGCGCTACATTTCTTTGCTAAAAATGTTAAAATATTTTTATTAAGCGCCTATACTTATATTTATGAACCAGGTATCCGAAAAACAATTAAATGAGTTTGTTACTGCCTGCCATCGGGTGGCATCGTATGGATTAGTACGGAGCAGCAGCGGAAACTTGTCCTGGCGGGTAAATGAAGAATATATGCTGATTACTGCAACCAAGTCATGGATGGGAGAACTTACCAGAGAACAGATTGCGATTTGTCGGATTTCAGACGGCACTGTCCTGAACGAAAAGAAACCTTCCGCAGAAAATGGTTTTCATTTCGGCATACTCCGTGAGCGTTCTGATGTTAATGTCGTTTTGCACTTCCAGTCAACGTATGCAACAGCGATTGCATGTAGTGATAGGGATTACAATAATTTCTCTGTCATTCCTGAGATCCCATACTATCTTGGGCGGATTGCAACCGTACCATATTTGAATCCCGGATCGAACGAGCTTGCAAAGGAAGTTATCTCCGCTATGAAAGAACATGACCTGGTAATTATGAAGAATCATGGGCAGGTAACCGTTGGAAATAATTTTGACGAAGTGATTCAAAAAGCAACTTTCTTTGAACTGGCATGTGAAGTTATCCTTCACGCAGGCAATCAAATTCAATTTCTTTCTCAGAGTGCTATTGATTATCTACGCCAAATTTATTTAAAATCAAACTATAGTAAACGCTAAAAGAAAGTTGTCATTGCGCGGGCGATAGCCCGAAGCAATCGCAGGGAAGGATTGCTTCGCTCCGCTCGCAATGACAATTATATGTCACCTTATTTAAAACGTTAATTATTATGCCCGAAGGGCAGAAAGCATATAGCCAGGGGTGAAGCCCCTGGACGAAGAAGAAATACCAAAAGAATCAACCTCGAAGGGGTGAAAGAGAAAAGGATTTTATTGATTTCCCCAGAAACAACGCATTGAATACAAATTATATTCGGAAATGATTGAGAATGAATAAATATGAGTAAAAACAAAAAACCTGAAGTTTGGAAAAGACACCGTGTAGAGAAAGGGCCGCATCTGGAGATTCTGCAGGTGCGTTTTGATTGGCTCAAACATCCAAAAAGCCAGAAAGAGATGAAACGGCTGGTTCTCGAAGCGAATGACTGGGTGAATATTGTTGCAACCACTCCGGGCAATGAAATTGTGGTTGTTCGGCAATATCGGTTTGGTAATGAAAAAATTACTACGGAAATTCCAGGTGGTATGGTCGATGACGGTGAAGATTCCAAAGCAGCCGCGATTCGTGAACTAAAGGAAGAAACCGGCTATACCAGCACCAAATGGGTTTATCTTGGCTTTGTGGAACCCAATCCGGCAATTATGAATAATGTGTGTCATTCCTGGCATGCGAAAGATGCTGTCCAAACAGGGGAGATAAGCCCTGATGAGGGGGAGGACATTATCGTCGCAACGTTGACCATCGATGAAATACGACATGAAATTCAAGCGGGCAGTTTCAGACATTCACTGGCGCTCTTAGCGCTTACAAAGGTTTTTGACCTATGGAATGGAAGCACTTTTAGTTCAGATCATCACACTTGATAAATTTGATTCTTCAGGAAATTGTGTGGAAACAAGTTTTAAAGAAAAACTCCTCCCTCTTGATAGGGGAGGCTAGGTGGGTAATGTAGGGGCAGGTTTTAAACCTGCCCCTACTACGCTCCCTTTGTCTCTCCCATCAATGGAGGGAATGCTAACAAGTATAGCCTGAAGCACCAAGTATTTGTGAGTATTCTTGTCAATGCATATGAAAGTTGCAAGCTTTAATGTCAATTCGATCAGGGCAAGATTACCTATCGTACTCGACTGGATACAGAAAGAATCACCCGATGTTCTTTGTCTTCAGGAGACGAAAGCATCAGATGCAGATTTTCCACAAACGGCTTTTAAAGATATAAATTACTCTGTTGTTTTCCGTGGCGAGAAGTCATACAACGGGGTAGCTATTCTCAGCAAAATTCCTTTGAAAAATGTCCAAATAGGTTTTGATGAGTCCGAATCTGAAGGAACACGCCTTATTATTGCTACCGTAAACAAAATCACAATAGTCAATACCTATGTCCCGCAGGGTGTCCATCCGCTTTTGAAGCAATTCCGGTATAAATTGGATTTTTTACGAAGATTGTATGACTACTTTGACAAAAACTTCCAGCAAGACACAGCATTGCTGTGGATGGGAGATTTCAATGTTGCACCTGAACCCATAGACGTCTATGATCCGGATCATTTATTGGGAAGTACTGGCTACCATCCCGACGAACACGCAGCTCTTCAGAGATTTAAAGAATGGGGTTTTGTTGACGTATTCCGTTTATATCAGCACGATCCAGGGCAATACACCTTCTGGGACTATCGGGTAAAAAATGCAATAGCCAGGGAAATAGGCTGGAGGGTTGACCATATCTGGGCAACTCCGACTTTAGCAAATAAATCAACAAAGGCATGGATTGATATTGCCCCGAGACTTTTAGAAAAACCTTCGGATCATACCATTATTGTAGCTGAATTCGATATTTAAAGGCTGTCAGACTGTTCAGTGTAGAGATGCTTCACTTCGTTCAGCATGACAGTGTTTGTCATTCTGAGCGGAGCGAAGAATCTAAGTAAGATTTGAGAATTTCAGAGTAGCCATAAAGTTACCTGATCAGCAGAAGCACAGTGTTCCGTGCTCTCTTTTGCTAGTCAATCGTCCTCGATTGAACCAAATGTTTCGGTTCAGGCTACAAGCCTGAACCAGCGTAGGGGCTGGTTTGAAACCTTCCCCTACAGGATGTTTTGGTGCATAAAAAAGTCGTTGCCAAAGGCAACCTAAATTAAAGGGGGATAAAAGGGGTTTAAAGCATAGTGACGGTTACCTCGGATATACTCATGAAAGTGGCATATAAAACCGATATCGGTAAAAAGAGAACGCATAACGAGGATAGTATTTTAGTTGATGAACTCCTGCATATTTTCCTCCTTGCCGATGGAATGGGAGGGCATCAGGCGGGTGAAGTGGCAAGCGATTTGGCGATAAAGGAAAGTTACGCCTGGCTCAAAGAAAATATTGACAAGGCCAGAAGTAAGGAAGATATTTCAAATCTCCTTATCGAATCTCTTTTGAAGGCGCACCGTAAAGTAACGGCAAGGGCAACGACAGACATAAATCTTGCAGGTATGGGTACCACGTTCATCCAGATGTTGGTTGTTGGTAACAATGCCCATATATGCCACGTTGGCGATAGCAGGGCATATCATCTCGGAAGTGAGATAAAGCAGATTACCCAGGATCATGTCTCTGAAATGTATTTTGTTAAAAATGGGGCGACTGAGGAAGGGTATCTTCCCGTGCAAAAGATGCGTGTACTTACTCAGGCCGTAGGCGGGCAGGCAACACTGATGCCGGGAATAAAACAGGTAAAGCTTAACCCCAGAGACATTCTTCTCCTCTGTTCAGACGGCCTCACCGATATGCTTTCAGATAAAGAAATAGAATCGGTTATTCAAAAGTA
>JAUSDH010000085.1 GCA_030650655.1 Candidatus Brocadiaceae bacterium | reverse complement strand
TCTGACAGCCTCTATGCCGCCCAGCACCTTAATGGATGTCGCATCGTATGTATCTTGTTCCAGCGCTAAATTACTTTCTTCTACCATTGTAGTATTACCCTGTTTGAAAAATTCCGGTTCTATCTAAAAACTACAAACCACAGATTGGTTCAATGATTATATGGTTATTAGCCATTTCGCCATTATTTCGAGTTAGAAAGTCCCCTCTTGGGAGGGGATTTAGGGGTGGGTAAGTCGGTAATTCGTGAAATATTCACTGAGATTTCACGCCCAAGGAACCCACCCCTAACCCCTCCCAAGAGGGGAATAATTTGTGCCACCCTGTGACCCGCATAAATAAAATGAAAATTCCTATACAATAAATTTAAGTAACTCCGACCTTAAACCGGACATCCTCTATGTATTTAAAACCTAATATAGTATTAATTTTATGAATTATAGCGTACTTCTCAAAATTAGTCAAATGATGAATCATTGCCGATGATTCCACGCCTACATACATAATTCCATTTTTAATCCCTATAATCTTGGTACTCTTGTAAATCTCATTACCTACTATCTCACTCCATACGCTCATCACCTTCTGACAATTCTTATCAATAAGACTCTTCTTTGGAAATGCTTCTTTCAATAGTTGACCAAGTCTTACAACTTTTTTCTTATTAGTAAAATACCTTTCTGGAAGTTCTTCTTTCATTAGATACTCTAGACAGGATTAACAGAATTTACAGGATAAAACAAAAAAAGAAATCTTGTTAATCCTGTCTAACTTTAATCTTTTATCTTTACAATTATCACTTTAACTCAATAGGCATTATTACACTTAGCTGTTCGTGGCCTGTTCTAAATAATGCCGCGCTGCTGTTGTCTTTAAGCTCCATAACGACTGTCTCGCTATCAGATACCTTCAGAGCGTCTAATACATACTCAGGGTTGAAGCATATTTCGAAATCCGGTCCTTGGTAACTAGCGTCAATCTCCAGTTCCGCTTCTCCTACTTCTGCCGCCTTCGACATCAGCGTCAATCTCCCGTCCTTAAAGACAAATTTTACAACATGATACCCCTCGCTCGTCATAAATGAAGCCATTCTCACGATCATTATTAACTCATCCCTCTTCACTTCTACTTTTTTATCATTTCCTTTTGGTATAACGTCCTCATAATTTGGGTATTGCCCATCTATTAACTGCGATACAACCTCACCTTTTTCCCCTACAAAAAATATCTGAGACTCCCCTATTCCAACCCTTAGCGTTCCCCCGCTCTCCGACGAAAATCGTTGTAAAAACGTTAAGCACTTCACGGTGGCTATCCCACTCATTGAAACCCCATCAGGATTCTCCACCTTCCGCTTTACCATGGATAATCTATTCCCGTCTGCTGCTGCCATAACGATTTCCTCTTTGTCTATTTTCACAAATACACCACACAGTGTGCTTCTTACTCTCATCGTTGACGCCGCATGAATGACCTTTCCTATCATATCGCTAATAATCCCGCCATCAACTTCAACAATACTCTTAACATCCATGATAGTTATCATCGGGAACTGACTGGAATCTTCACCAGCAATCTTAAAGTGACCCTTCCCAGACTTTAAAATACAACTACTACCATCAAAAGATACCAGCACTTCTTCATTACCGGCCCATTCTCTTAATATATTATTAACACGAACTGCCGGTAAAACAATACTGCCGTCCCCCACACATTCCTTGGCCGAAAGCGTATATTTAACCAAAACTTCCAGATCCGTTGCGGTCAATTCTACTTTTTTATCTCTGACCTCAAATCTTATCCCCTGTAATATGTGTTTAATTGCAGAAGACGGAACAATACTCGTAACTAAATTAAAGCCTTTGTACAACTCATTTCCATTAAAGCTTAGGTTCATATTCTATTCCTCATTTTATTTATGCTGGTTACAGGGCGGCACGGATTATTCCCCTCTTGGGAGGGGATTCTACAATTCCCCTCCTGGGAGGGGTTAGGGGTGGGTCCCTTTCCCCGTTCCCCATTTTCACGAGGAAAAGGGGCGTGAAATTTCAGTGAACCCCGTTAGAAAGTTTGGAAGAGGCTTCAAACCCCTCCCACACTGTATTTTCTCAAACGCCGCCCTTTCGGACGGAGACACCTTTCTAACGGGGTGAATATTTCACGAATTACCAACTTACCCACCCCTAAATCCCCTCCCAAGAGGGGAATTTCTAACTTGACAGGTAGCGGTACGGGCCTTATAATCCGAACATGCCTGAAATTGAAGGATTGGAACATAAAATACAAGGTTTTGAGGCTTTTTATGAACGTCAACATCAAAATAGGACCCGCTGAAAAAGAATCCGCCGAACTGCTGGTTTTTTATCTTTACGAAGATGTAAAAACCGTTGAAGGTGCGCTTGTCTTCTTTGATAACGCACTGAACAACACCATTACTGAATTAATAAAAAAAAAGGAATTTGTTGCAAAACTCAATAAAACAATCACCCTTCCAACGTACGGAAAAATCCCGGCCAAACGTATCATGCTGGCAGGCCTGGGAAAGAAAAAAGAGGTAACCTTTGATAAGGTAAGACAGGCTGCAGGGACTACCGCCAGCATCACTCGTGACATGGGCGTTAGTGAAGTTACCACCGTAATAGATTCCATTGAAATACCGAATCCCTCATCAATCGAATGGTATCAGGCTTATGTTGAGGGATGTTTGCTCGCCCTGTATAAATTTCAGAGGTATAAAAATGTACCATCCGAAGAGCAAAAGGAAATTAAATCACTTACACTCCTTGTATCTAAAAAAGAGGCATTTAAGCCTGCAAACGAGGCTGTTAAGCACGGGCAAATTATAGCAGATGCGGTCTATTTCACCCGTGACCTGATTAACACCCCTGCACAGGATAAAACCCCCGCCATTTTGGCCGATACTGCCAAAAAAATGGCCAAAGAACTCGGCATTCAATGTAAAGTATTGTCTAAGCCCGAACTTAAAAAGCTTGGGATGGGCGGCATACTGGGTGTTTCGCAGGGCAGCATCGAACCCCCGAAATTTATCATACTCGAATACAATGCGCGTGCGAAAAACCAGGATACGATTGTATTTGTTGGAAAAGGACTCACCTTTGATTCCGGAGGAATATGCCTGAAAAAAGCAAAAGATATGGATCAAATGAAAAGCGACATGTCCGGAGGCGCTGCCGTGTTGGGAGCTATTAAGGCTATATCCAGAATGAAATTACCTCAACATATCATAGGTCTCATACCCTGCGCCGAAAACATGCCCAGCGGTTCGGCAATCAAACCAGGCGACATCATTAAATTTCGTTCCGGCAAGACTGCAGAGGTCGCAAATACCGATGCAGAAGGGCGCCTGATTCTTGCCGATGCCCTGGATTATGCAGAAAAATATAAACCCAGCGCCGTAATTGATCTTGCTACACTTACCGGGTCTTGCGTGATAGCCCTGGGTACTGCTGCTTCCGGTATGATGGGAAACAATGAAGAACTGAAAAAAAGGGTCAAAATAGCCGGCGAAAAAACCTGGGAAAGGGTCTGGGAACTGCCCCTCTGGGAAGAATATCAGGAGCAAATCAAAAGTGATATTGCAGACATCAAAAATATCGGAGGACCTCACGCAGGGGCGATAACTGCCGCCTGTTTCTTAAGCAAGTTCACAGAAAAATATCCCTGGGTCCATCTCGATATCGCGGGTACTTCCTGGTGCGAAAAAAATAATGCTTATCTGCAAAAAGGCGCTACGGGCGTTGGAGTTCGACTGCTCGTACAACTAGTTCAAAACTGGTACCGATTCACATAAGAAAATCCCTCCATTAAAAATCTTTTTCTGAGATTTACCTTCACAAATTTAAATAATGGCTAATGGTTAAATAGCCAAATGGCTGATTGTCTTTCAACCATTTAACCATTCAGCCATATAACCATTTTCTTTTAGCGCTTCGGATTTAGTGGTTTTTAATGAACAAAAACTTACAAAAAAAAGAAGTTTTTACAAAGTAATACTATTTTGCACTTTATTTTTGACTAATGACGATAGATAACAATACCAATAATGTTATTGCCATCCGCGGCGCCAGGAACCACAATTTAAAGGGAATCAACGTTGATATTCCACGTGACCGGCTCACGGTTATTACGGGGGTCAGTGGTTCAGGAAAATCATCCCTTGCATTCGATACCATTTATGCAGAAGGGCAGCGCCGCTATATTGAAAGCCTTTCCTCCTACGCACGACAATTTTTAGATCAAATACAGAAACCCGATGTGGAACACATTGAGGGTCTCCCACCCACTATTGCCATTGAACAACGCACCTGCCCACCCAGTCCACGCTCGACGGTAGCAACTGCCACCGAAATTTACGACTATTTGCGCCTCTTATATGCAAAGATCGGCATCCCTTCTTGTTATCATTGTAAATGCGTTATCTCCCGTCAAACCATCGACCAGATGATACAAAAAGTTATGGAATTCCCCCAGAAAACCAGGATTATGCTTCTTGCTCCGCTCGTCAAAGGCAAAAAGGGTGAACACCGTGAAATATTCCAATCAATCATTCAAAAGGGATTTGTCCGTGCCCGTGTCGACAATGCCATTGTCGACCTCAAAACCATACCAAAGCTGGCGCGATATAAGACCCACGAAATAGACGTAATTGTGGATCGATTGGTTATAAAGGAGGATATCCGGACACGCCTTTATGATTCCATTGAAACCTGCCTGGAATTAGGTGAAGGAGTTATGCTGGTAAGCCAGGAGATTGTAGAGACAGGTTTTAAACCTGTCTCTACTGACCACATCCTCAGCGAACGATACGCCTGCCAAAAATGCGGAAGGGGCTATGAAGAACTGACGCCCCGCATGTTTTCGTTTAACAGTCCTTACGGCGCTTGTCCTGATTGTAATGGACTTGGAAATACCTTCGATTTCGACCCTGAGCTGATTATCCCTGACAAACATCTTAGCATCAAAGATGGAGCCATCGACGCCTGGCAAAATTGGGGATCACTAACCCAGACACACTATAACAATCAGACCAAACAATTTTCAAAAATGTTTTCCACCTCTCTCAACACACCTTTTATAAAACTACCGAAAGAGGCCGTAGATAGCCTGCTTTTTGGCACAGAGGATTTCGAAGGAGTCATCCCCAATCTCAAACGTATGTATGAAAAAACGACCAGTGGCCGTATCCTGCGCCGTCTTGCCAGTTATATGAGTTACCGAACCTGCACTGTTTGCAAAGGAGCCAGACTGCGACCCGAATCCCTTTCCGTTAAAATCGAACACAAATCCATCCATGAAATAATGGATCTAACCATAGAAGAGGCCCTGCGTTTTTTCAAAAACCTGAAATTAAGCGGCCAACAAGCAATTGTTTCGAAACAAATCCTGAAGGAAATTCAGAGCAGACTTTGCTTTATGATAGATGTCGGATTACACTATATAACCCTGGGACGCAGCAGCGATACCCTTTCCGGAGGTGAAGCACAAAGAACTCAGCTTGCCAAACAAGTCGGCTCCGGCCTTGTCGGCATTTGTTACGTGCTGGATGAACCCACCATAGGACTTCATCCGCGGGATAACGAACGCCTTCTGAAAACCTTAATTACCTTACGAAACAATGGAAACACGGTCATCCTGGTAGAACACGACGAATATACCATCCGCCATGCAGACCATATCCTCGATCTTGGCCCTGGAGCTGGAGAGCGGGGCGGCAGTATCGTCGCTTACGGTACACCAGAAGAAATCTCCGGCAATCCCAATTCATTAACCGGACAGTATCTCAACCAAACTCTTACCATACCGCTTCCCGAGAAACGAAGAGCTATTCATCTGAAAAACTCCGTTGAAATACGGGGTGCACGCGCCCATAATCTTAAGTCCATCAATGTAAAAATCCCTTTAAAAACCTTTTGCTGTGTTACCGGCGTGTCCGGCTCAGGGAAAAGCACCCTGGTTAACGACATCCTGCATCGCTCGCTTGCCAAATTATTGTATGGCAGTCACGAACCCCCCGGAGAACATGATAAAATACTCGGCGTTGAACATATTGACAAGGTTATAGAAGTTGATCAATCACCCATCGGACGAACTCCACGCTCAAATCCTGCCACTTACACTAAGGCATTTGATCTCATTCGTTCCCTCTTCGCGCAAACTCAAGAGGCAAAGATCCGCGGTTATACGGCAGGAAGATACAGTTTCAATATCATCGGTGGGCGATGTGAGGCATGTAAAGGACAAGGAATCAAAAAAGTGGAAATGCATTTTTTACCTGATATGTATGTTGCATGCGAAGAATGCGAAGGAAAAAGATATAACAAGGCGACGCTGGAAGTTACTTACAAAGATAAAAGCATCTCGGACGTTCTGGATATGTACGTTGAAGATGCGTACCGATTTTTCAAAAATATTCCAAAAATCGACCGTCTTTTAAAAACACTCGTAGATGTTGGATTGGGATACATGAAGTTAGGGCAGCCCAGCACCTCGTTATCAGGCGGGGAGGCACAACGAATCAAACTTGCCACAGAGCTATCCAAACAGGCAACAGGAAAAACACTGTATATTCTGGACGAACCTACTACAGGACTGCACTTTGCTGATATACAACAACTCCTGAAAATTTTACACCGGTTAGTCGATCTGGGTAATACTGTATTGGTTATAGAACACAACCTGGAAGTCGTCAAAACGGCAGATTACATCATTGATTTAGGCCCTGAGGGCGGCATACATGGCGGTGAGGTTGTGGCTACAGGCACACCCGAACAAATTATAGAAATTAAACGATCCTATACGGGAAGATTTTTAAGAAATGTCCTTTAGCAGTTAGGGGTCAGTTAGTAGAGACAGGTTTCAAACCTGTCTCTACGCCTCAGTATCAGACGAGACTCGTAATAATTCATCCAGCGTCGTTTCTCCCTTGCGAACCGAATCGAGACCATCTTCCCACAAAAGTTTTGTCCCTCTCCTTACCGCTTCTCTCATGATCTCACTGGAATCCTTGTGGGCTAAGATAAGTCGTCGTATGGCATCGTCAACATACAAAAACTCCGCAATACATTTCCTGCCTTTAAAACCCGTATTATTACATTCGTCACAGCCTTTGGATCTGTATAAGGGTTCTCCTTCTTTTAGCCCTGTCGTTTTGCGGAATTCCGCCTCTGGCACGTACGCCTCACGGCACTTTGCGCATAGCTTTCGCACTAGCCGCTGCGCCATGACGCCGATTATACACGAAGAAATCAGATAATCCTCCATCCCCATATCCATCAAACGGGTAAAGGCCGATGCAGAATCGTTTGTGTGTAGCGTTGAATAAACAAGATGTCCGGTTAATGCAGCCTGTATGGCAATTGAGGCCGTTTCCCGGTCACGGATTTCACCGATAAGAATGACATCCGGGTCGTGTCGCAAAATAGAACGCAACCCTGCTGCGAAGGTCAAATCAATCTGTGGATTTACCTGTATTTGATTCACACCCTCCATGCTATATTCCACAGGGTCTTCCACCGTTACGATCTTTATCTCCGGTGAAATTATTTCCTTGAGCACGGCGTAGAGAGTCGTCGTCTTACCGCTTCCTGTCGGCCCCGTTACCAGCAGCATGCCCTCCGGCTTATTTATCATACGTCGAAACTTAACCAAAAATTCCTGGTTGAATCCCAGTTTTTCTAAATCGAGCATAACCGCTGTCCGATCCAAAATCCTCATCACCACGCCTTCGCCATGGCTCATCGGGATAATGGAGACCCTCAAATCCACCTCTTTGCCCGCCACCTTCATCTTGATTCGGCCGTCCTGAGGCAACCGCTTTTCGGCGATATTCAGCTTTGCCATGATTTTAATACGTGAAATAATGGCATTATAAATTTCACGAGGCGGCGGCGTAAGCTCCCGCAAAACGCCATCTACACGATACCGCAACCGTGCGTTCCTTTCAAAAACCTCCAGATGTACATCGCTGGCCCCTATCTCGATTGCCTTTGTCAATGCGCTGTTCACCAGGCGTATAACAGGCGCCTCAGAGGCCATATCCCGCAACTGCTCGACGTCTTCCATTACCTCAATACTGGAAGTAGCGGTGTCCTCTTCTTTAATCTCGCCTTCATACAGGCTCTCAAGAGAGACCATGATGTCTTTCTCACAACCTGCATATACTCCTATTTGTTTATTTGTGGCGGAGGCAATAGTCTCTACCAGCAGTGAATCCTGAGGGTCTGCCAATGCAATATCTAACATCCCATCGTATACCCTGAGCGGAAGCACACGATTTGTCACAAAGAATACCTTAGGGACGCCCTCTATCAAAGGATATCGGTCTTCCTTTTTCTTCTCCCAAATCGGTATCTGTAACAATTTACCGTAGGCAAGTCTGAGGTCTTCCTCAGAAACTGTTCCCAAATCAATCAGGATGCGCCCCAATTTCTGACCTGTCTGCCTCTGTACCTCAATAGCACGATCCAAATCAGCCCGGGTTACCTTGCCAATTTCGAGCAATACATCGCCAATATTATACGTCGCTATTTGATCCATAATATATTCACACAACAAGTAATGTTCAGGAATTTGTAACAGTTTAGTTTTTTGAAAAATTCCAGTAATAACGCAGTTATCATGCACCGTAGTGGCAATTCATGAATTGCCACTACATACACTGTCACAAAGGCATTTTCAACTGTTAATGTTTTTTTTAAAACTAAACTGTTACAGAAATT